>JADGPI010000132.1 GCA_017882525.1 Thermoleophilia bacterium | reverse complement strand
GCACGTCCGCGCCCATGTGCCTGCCGCTCCGCGCCACGGATCGCTTCCGGCTGCCTGAATCGCCTTGCTCTCAACATGCTCCCTCTTCGTGGTCCGTCTGCGTCATACGCCGAAAATGCCGCGCGCACCCTCAGTGCGGGTCTCAATCTCAGCCAAAGGCGACGCCTTGCAGGCTCTAATGATACTGCCCTGCGCGGCGGTCATCATCCTCGGCTAGAGGACCTCGGGGTTGACTACGCTCGCTTTGCCCTCTCCGCGCACGATGGCGATCGCGTTTCGCACAGCCATCTCCGCCATGCGGCCCCGCGTCTCCCGGGTGCCACTTCCCAAGTGAGGGAGCAGTACCACGTTGTCAAGACCTACGAGCCCAGGCGCCAATTCGGGCTCCCGTTCGTAAACATCCAGGCCCGCGCCACCAAGCTCCCCCTCCCGCAATGCCGCCACCAAGGCGGCTTCGTCCACCACGGGGCCACGAGACGTGTTGATGAGGAACGATCCCGGCCGCATGAGCGAGAGCTCGCGCTCGCCGATGAGATGCCGCGTCCGCTGGTCGAGCGGCACGTGCAGGCTCACGATGTCGGACTCTCGGAGAAGGTCGTCGAGCTCCTCCCGGTATTCCCACCGAGCGCCGCAAGGGATGTCAGCGTCGGCTAGTGGGCCGCCGCGCCTTACGTAGAGAACGGGCATCTCGAAGCCCGCGGCCCTGCGCGCCACCGCCTGGCCGATGCGGCCCATGCCGACGATCCCCAGCGTCGCACCGAACACCTCGCGGCCCAGCAGCACGAAGGGTCCCCAAGTGGGGAAGCGGCCCTCTCGAACCAGGCGGTCCCCTTCGACCACGCGACGCGACAAGGCCAAGATGAGCGACCAGGTGAGATCGGCGGTGGCATCGGTGAGCACGCCCGGCGTGTTGGTGACGACTATCCGTCGCGCAGTGGCCGCGGCCACATCGATGTTGTCGAACCCTACTGCCATGTTCGAGATCACTCGCAGGCGCGGCCCGGTAGCGTCGACGACCTCTTTGTCGATGGACTCCGTCAGCAGGCAGAGCATCGCATCCACATCCCGGACATTGCTCAGCAGTTCCTCTCGGGTCGCGGGGCGATCCTCAGTGCCGCCGACCACCTCGAAGGCCTCTCGCAGCGATGTCAGCCCAGGTTCTGGAATCAGGCGGGTGAGAAATACCCGCGGCTTGGTTGGCTCATCGGCTCGAGCATCCGCTGTCACGCGATCTAGTCCTGCGCCGGCATCCGCCAACTCTCAGCCTCCTTGCATGTATCGTCTGCCTCGTCCCGCGCGGTCGAGCCCCACGCTGCAATCGCGGGCCGTCCAGTATATCCTTGCCTCATGCTCGGACAAGTTCGCGTTGGCACATGCTCGTGGACCGACCCTACCATGGTGAGGGCCTGGTACCCACCCGATGTCCGCTCGGCCGCCGACAGGCTTCGCTACTATGCGAGCAACTTCGACACGGTCGAGGTGGACTCTACGTTCTACGGACTACCCACCCCGGGCACGGCCGAACTCTGGGTGGAAAGAACGCCGCCGGATTTCGTCTTTCATATCAAAGCCTTTGCGATGCTTACCCGGCACGGAGTCCGCCCGGAACAGTTGCCGGCCCCCATCCGGGCGGCGAGGACGTTCGAGCTCGACCAGCACCGCCGGATCCTCCACCCGTCGCCGACCCTCCGCCAGGAGGTGTTCCGCGTGTTCTCTGAGGCGCTCGAGCCACTACGGCGCGAGTCGAAGCTTGGCGTGATCCTGCTGCAATTCCCCCCGTATTTCGTCGCCAACGCAGCCAACCGGGAGTATATCCGTGAGGCAGTCGGCCTGCTGGCGCCAGACAGGGTGGCGGTCGAATTCCGGCACGCTTCCTGGCTGGATCCCCGCGAGCTAGAGATGACCTTGTCGCTCCTCGGCTCGCTCGGCGCCGCCTACACCAGCGTCGACGAGCCGCACCTCCCCGGCCCCACGGTGCTGCCCGCCCTCAGCGCGGTGACTGCGCAAATCGCCTATGTCCGCTTCCACGGACGGAACGCAGCGACGTGGCACGCCCGCGTAGCCACGGCCGCCGAGCGCTTCAATTACCTCTACGCGGAGGCGGAGTTGGTCGAGTGGGTGCAGCCGATTCAACGTCTGCGCGAGGACGCGAAGACCACGTACGTCATGTTCAACAACTGCTTCGCCGATTACGCCCCGCGGAACGCCCGGCAGATGATGTCTTTGCTGGACGCCGCGCCGGCAGACACCACCGAGTAGCGACAGGCGTCCGGTCCGTCGCGCCGAGGGCGACGCTAAAGAAAGAGGCGGCGCCCCGCCAGGGGCGCCGCCCAGAAACAGCGATCATTCTTGACCCGAAACCCACGGTCGACCTCTGCTGAGGCGACTCCTACGCCCGGAGAGCCGCCCTCCGCGACCCGCGCAAAACGCGGGAGAAGGTTGCCGGAGACCGGGTCAAGTCTGCCTCAGAGCTTGGGCAGATTCTTCATCGCTGCCTTGATCCTCTCTTCTGGGTACGCGTAATCCTCGAGCTTGCCGTCCAGGTAAGCATCGTAGGCGGCCATGTCGAAGTGACCGTGTCCGCTCATATTGAAAAGGATGGTCTTCTCGTCGCCGGACTCTTTGCACTCGTCGGCCAGCCTTTTGACTGCCGCGATGGCGTGAGAGCTCTCGGGGGCCGGGATGATGCCTTCAGACCGGGCAAAGCTGACTCCGGCCGCGAAGGCGTCGGTCTGTAGAACCGACTGGGCCTCCACCAGACCGAGATGGTATGTATGGGACAGCAAGGGAGCCATCCCATGGTAGCGAAGACCGCCGGCATGGATATCCGCCGGGATGAAGTCGTGGCCGAGAGTGTCCATCTTCACTAGAGGCGTGAGTTTGGCGGTGTCACCGTAGTCGTACGCGTAGCAGCCTTTGGTCATGCTCGGGCATGCCGCGGGCTCGACGGCGATGAGGCGCGTCTTCTTGCCTTTCTTGAGGTTCTGTCCCAAGAACGGGAAGGCGATGCCGGCGAAGTTGGAGCCGCCACCTACGCACCCGATCACGGCGTCGGGATACGCGCCGGCCAGTTCCATCTGCTCGATAGCTTCCTGACCGATGACCGTCTGATGCAGCAGCACGTGGTTGAGCACCGAGCCGAGCGCGTAGTGGGTGTCGTCGCGCCCGGCGGCTACTTCGACCGCCTCACTGATGGCGATGCCCAAGCTACCAGGAGAATCCGGGTCCTGCGCCAGGATGGCGCGGCCGGATGCCGTGGTGTCCGAGGGGCTCGGTATCACTTCCGCGCCCCACACCCGGATCATGCTCCGGCGGTACGGCTTCTGGAAGTAGGAGACCTTCACCATGTAGACGAGGCATTCCATGTTGAACATCTGACACGCGAGAGAAAGCGCGCAACCCCACTGGCCTGCGCCGGTCTCCGTGGTCAGCTTGGTTATGCCTTCCTTCTTGTTGTAATACGCTTGAGCCACAGCTGTGTTCGGCTTGTGCGAACCGGCGGGGCTCACACCCTCATACTTGAAGTAGATCTTCGCGGGAGTTCCAAGGGTCTTTTCCCATCGAGCAGCCCGAATGAGGGGAGTGGGGCGCCACAGCCGGTAAATCTCCCGGACCTCATCTGGGATGTCGATCATACGGTCTGACGACATCTCCTGCATGATGAGGCCCATCGGGAACAGTGGAGCCAGATCCTGCGGACCGGCGGGTTCCAGGGTTCCCGGGTGGAGTGGCGGCGGCGGGGGCGTGGGAAGATCAGCCGCGACGTTGTACCACGCCGTGGGAATCCTGTCTTCCGGTAGCAGAAACTTGATCGCCATGCCTATCTGCCTTTCCATCCTCTTTGGGGCGTACGAGGGAGAAAAGTAGCACAGAAGGAAAACATATGCATAGGCGGGCATGAAGCGGGGTAGCCTTATTCCACCGCGGACCTGCCCTCAAATGATGACGCCGTGCTGTGAGGTAACATGGAGACCCTTCCCCGTTTGACCCCGGAAAACCTCGAGTTCGTGCTGCTTTCTTTCGAGGGCCCCGACCAGTATTCCATGGCAGGCGGGCTGGGCGTACGCATGAAAGAGCTGGGCCTAGAACTGGCCCGCCAGGGCTTCCGCACGCATCAGGTTTTCGTGGGAGACCCGGCCCTGCCGGGCGAGGAAACGCCCGTTCCGAACCTGACTCTCTATCGCTGGTCGCAGTGGTTGTCGGCGCACTACCCGGGCGGTGTATACCAAGGAGAAGAGGCTAAGCTCGTGGACTGGAACGAGCAGTTGCCGTCCTTCGTGACCTCCCGAATGGTGAAGCCTGCTGCCGCCGCGGGCAAGCTGACCGCGGTCCTGGCGGAAGAGTGGCACACCGCCTACGGCACCTGCCAGCTTTCCGACCGCTTATTTGCCGAGCGCCTCAGAGACAAGGCGATCATCCTCTGGAACGCCAACAACGTGATGGGTTTCGATCGCATCGACTGGCGCCGACTTGACTTCTGCACCCAGATAACCACGGTCTCCCGGTACATGAAGCACGTGATGTGGGATCGCGCGGTGAATCCGCTGGTGATCCCCAACGGCATCCCCGCGGACCGGATCCGAGGGGCGGACACAGTTCTTGCGGGACAGTTGAAAGCCCTTTTCCCGGGTCGCGAGCTCATCTTCAAGATCGGCCGGTTCAGCCCAGACAAGCGCTGGAACATGGCCGTGCAGGCGGTCGCCGACCGCAAGGCCCAGGGCCAGGACGTAGCCATGGTGATCCGCGGTGGCATCGAGCCGCACGGTGCGGAGGTCCTGGCGATCGCGCGCAGACGTGGCCTGCAGGTGCACGACGTGCAGATCCCCCGTGACCTGGACGAGGCCATCGCGCTCTTTGGGCGGCTCCCGCAAGCGGACGTGTACAACGTCGTGAGCTTCATGAGCGACGAGCTCGTCTCCCTATTCTATTCCGCCGCCGACGCCGTCCTGGCCAACTCGGGCCACGAGCCATTCGGCCTGGTGGGGCTCGAAGTAATGGCGGCCGGCGGCATCGTCTTCGTGGGCTCCACGGGCGAGGACTACGCCGTGCCCTTCCTCAATTCCGTGGTCCTCGACACCGACGACCCCGCGGAAATAACCATCGCCCTCGATTTCTTGAACGAGCACCCGGAGGTAGCAGCACGCATCCGGAAAGACGCTCAGGAGACTGCACGCAGCTTCAGCTGGGAGAACGTGGTCCAAGACAACCTGATCGGCAAGCTCGAGTACGTGTCCCGTCGCCAACTCGTCCAACAAGCCGATGAGCCACTTGCCGCGGAGATGCCGGCCGCTGCGGCCACGCCTGGCGCGATACCAGCCGGTGAGGCCAAGCCCGGCGCGCTTTCGGGGGCGTCGCCCGCTGGTACGCCCCTCGGGGCCGCGGCCGCCGAGCCGGCGCGCCCCGGCAAGACCCAGCGCGATGCGATCAAGACCGGCCCCGCCTCCCAAGATGAGCCGCCGCCGGACGCTGCCGCACCGTTAACCGCACCGAGGGACACCGCCGGGCCGCCCGCACCGCCAACCGCACCGCCGGACGCCGCCCGACCAGCCGTGAGTCCAGCCACCCCGCCCGCCGACGACGAGCCATCCCTAGCATATGGCGGACGCGCCGCCGGGCATGGACTGTCCATCAAGCCTCAGCTGATCCCGTGGCGGATCCCGGCGGCAGATGACCCTGCTCCAGAACGAGAGTCGCCTGCGCCTGCGCCCACGCCGAGGCCAGACCCGAGGCTCGGGACGCCTGGATCGGCGTCAGAACCGGTCCCGGGTTCAGACACGCCCGCAACCGTGGCGTCGCCGACCCGGGAGTCTGATACTCCGGCACCCGCGGCCTCTCCAACCCCGAGTTCCGGCACGCCGGGACCCGCGGCGCGGCGCTGACTGCCGGCGCATGGCCGAGAACCTCGTCACCTATTGCGTGATCCACCAGCCTCGTCGGGTCAAGCTTCCCGCTCAAGTGATCCCCGCCGGTACAGCGCCGGACAAGATGGCTCCGTACCTGTTCGACGACGCGATGAACCGCCGCTACTTCGAGAAAGTGGCGCGCTGGTGCTACTACCCGGCCACGGACATGTTCCTAGATATGATGGGCCAAGGCTTCAAACTCTCGCTCGGTTTCTCCATGAGCTTCCTCTGGCAACTTCGTGAGTGGGATCCTGCGCTTGCCGACCGGTTCCGCACGTTGGTGGCTCACTCGAATTGCGAGTTGATCGGCGTCGAGCCGTACCACAGCTTTGCGTTTGCTCTGGACATCAAGCTCTTCCAGGAGGAGATGCTCCGCGGCAAGACCTACGCCGAGGAGTTCTTTCAGAAGCAGATCGACTTCACGGACACCACCGAGATGGTGATGAACAACGAGATCTACTTCGCGCTCGATCAGCTCGGTTACCGCGGCGGCATGTTGGACGGCCGGCCGTGGGTGCTGGAATGGCGGGAACCCACGCATCTCTACAGCCACGCCGGTCACAAGCTCGCCCTCTTCTGCCGCCATCACGAGCTGTCGGACGACGTGGGCTACCGCTTCAGCGACCGCAAATGGACGGGCTACCCGCTACGCGCGGACACCTACGCCAAGAACCTGCGCGCGGCCTGGGGCGACTTCGTCTTCATTGGGTGGGATTACGAGACGTTCGGCGAGCACCACAGCGTCGACACGGGCATCTTCTCGTTCATGCGACAACTGCCGAGCGAGCTCAAGAGGCACGAGATCCGGTCGATGCTGCCGAGTGAGGCGCTGACCGAGTTCGGCCGCTCCCTCCCCGATCTTCCGCTGCCGGAGTTCGGCACCACCTGGGCAGGACAGGGGGGCATGGAGTTCTTTCTCGGCAATGCGTCTCAGCAGGCGATCTTCCGGCTCATGCACTCGGTGCTCCACAAGGCCCGGCTGACCGGTGACCCGACGCTCATGGACCTTGCCCTGTGGCTGCTCCAATCCGACAACCTACACCTGATCCAGTGGGCCGGCAGCAGCGGATCCGAGGCGGAGGTGTCGGCCTACTTCACGCCCGACGAATGGTGGGGGCTGGGGCCGGATATGATCCTTTCGGAGCAGCAACGCGTATATGCGAACTTCATCCGGGCGATGGACGCCTTCGCGTGAGGGAGGCCCGGCGCGTCGGCCGCGACGCCCGGCGTGGCCGCCACCGCCTGAGTGATGACCGAGCCGAAGCCTGTAAGCGAGACGAGCCTGTGACTGAGCCAAGCCTGTGACTGAGCCTCTTCACATAGCCTTTGTCTGGCACATGCACCAGCCCTACTACCGCTTCGGACGCAGCGGCCCCTTCGAGATGCCGTGGACCCGTCTGCACGGTCTCAAGGATTATCTGGACATGGTGCAGACCCTCGGAGACTTCCCGGACCTCCATCAGACCTTCAACCTCGTCCCCTCCCTGATCGAACAGCTGGAGGCCTACGCTGCCGGCGATTTCCGCGATCTCTACTGGGAACACACGATCAAGCCGGCCGCCGACCTCACATTGGGCGATCGGGTCTTTCTGGTGGACCTGATGTGCGAGCGATCCGACCATCCCAGGGCCCGCGCACACCCCCGGTACCTGGAGCTCGCCCTGAAGAAAGAGGCTCTGTTGCCCAGCGGCGTGGAAGCGAGTGCGCGCGCTTTCACGGAGGCTGACCTTCGCGACCTGCAGATATGGTCCACTCTCGCCTGGTTCGATCCACGAGAGCTCGAGGCCGAGCCGCTCGCGGACCTTCTTCGCCGGGGCCGCGACTTCTTGGAGGACGACAAGACCACGCTGGCCCATGTCCAGGCCGACCTCCTTGCCCGCACTATCCCGGCCTACCGCGAGGCGAGTCGGCGGGGCCAGGTGGAGCTGTCGACCTCGCCCTTCTTTCACCCCATCCTTCCACTCCTCCTCAACACGGATTCCGCCCGTCTTTCCGCCGGCGACACCATCCTGCCTTACAGGCGCTTCGCGCACCCCGAAGATGCCGCAGAGCACGTTCGTTTGGCCATGCTCAAGCATGAACGCGTCTTCGGTGAGCCCCCTGCCGGGATGTGGTGTTCGGAACAAGCGGTGGGCGAGGACGTCCTTCCCTTGCTATTCGACGCCGGAGTGAAATGGACCATCTCGGACGAGACCGTCCTTGCCCGCTCGCTCGCCGGTTCAGCCCAGGATGTGTGGAGGACCGTGACCCCCGGCCGCCAGCGAAGCGATGGACGCGCCTCCGGCGACGTGCCAGCCCATGACCCGAGCCGCGGCCCTGCGGGCGGCCCGGCAAGCGGCCCCCTTACCCCGGAGACCCTCTATGCGCCTTACCTCCTGGAACGCGAGGGGCGAAGCATGGCGATCGTGTTTCGGGATCACACGCTTTCCGACCTCATCGGGTTCTCCTACAAGTCCTGGGACTCGAAGGACGCTGCCGCCGATCTCCTTCGCCGGCTGCGCGAACTGCGGGTCGAGCTGGGCAGCCGTGGAGCGGACGCCGGTTCCGAAACCCCGCTCGTGACGATCGCTCTGGACGGTGAGAACGCCTGGGAGTACTTTCCCCGCGACGGTCGTGACTTTTTGCAGTATCTCTACCAAGGGCTGAGCTCAGACTCAGCTCTGCGCTGCGTCACGGTTTCCGAGCATCTTCAGTCGTCACCCGCGCGTCGGCCGCTCGGCTGGCTGCACACCGGTTCTTGGATCGGCGGCGATCTGACCACCTGGATCGGTGCCCCCGTCCACAACCTCGCGTGGGCCCTGCTCCACCAGACCCGTGACCTTGTCGCCGCAAGACGAGCGTCACCGGGAAGAGTCCAGGCTGAGGCCATCGAAGAGGCGTGGCATCACGTTCTCGTGTGCGAGGGCAGCGACTGGTACTGGTGGTTTGGCGAGCACCACCACACGCAACTGGATTACCTATGGGACCTTAACTTTCGCCGCCACCTCCAAGAAGCCCACCGACTACTAGGAGAGCCTGTCCCGTCGGAGCTTTTCGCGCCCCTTCTGCCCGAGGCCGGATCCGCCGAGATCCTTCTTCCCAAAAGCAAGATCTCCCCCGTCATAGACGGCAAGATGGACGCCGCGATCGATGAGTGGCAGGACGCAGGCGTGCTGCGTCCGGCGGCCTTTTCCACCATGCAGAGAGCCGAAGGCCCAGAAGTGGGAGAGGTCCGCTTCGGCTGGGACGACGAGAACCTGTACGTTTTGCTTCGGCCCGGCGGTCTTCGTCTGCCGTCAGGACTAGAATTGGAGGTCCATCTTCTGAGCGCTCCATCGGCCCGCGCTGATGACGACGGCGCGGCCGTAATCGTGCGCGCGGTTCTTGAAAACCAATCCGGCCTGGAAGATGAGGGCCTTGTCAGGGTAAGCTGTATGCAGCACCCGGCGCTTGCAGCCGCATCTCGCTCGTCCTGGAGGGACGTACTGGAAATGGCGATCCCACTCAGGTTCCCGCCTCTTGTTAGTGGAGGACTACGGCTGCGCGTCGGCATCGGCCGGGGCGGCGTCGTGCAACACCTTCTGCCCTCGCGGGCACCTGTGGCTCTAGGGACACTCCGCTCGTGAGCGATTTCGCCCTGATCACGTTCCTCACGGATTTCGGGTGGGGAGGCGGCTACGTCGCCGCGTGCGAAGCGACCTTAGCTTCGATCAGTCCTGACGCCAGAGTGATGCATGTCTCGCATGAGGTACGCGTGGGAGACGTCCAGGAGGGAGCTGACGTTCTTGCTCGAGTGGCCCCGCTTTGCCCGGTGGCGGTGCACCTGGCGGTTGTGGATCCCGGCGTCGGCACGAAGCGCCGTCTGATCGCGCTCAAGGCGCGGAGGGGAGACGTCTTGGTCGGACCGGACAATGGCCTCCTCATGCCTGCGCTGGAAGCCCTCGGCGGCGCCCTTGCAGTCTGGGTGCTCGACCCGGCAAGGGTGCGCGCGCAAGCGGGTCTTCCCGAGGAACGGATCTCCTTTACGTTTCACGGTCGCGATGTGTTCGCGCCGGCGGCTGCGCTGCTTTTCTCCGGGCTCCCCGCGGGCAAGATCTCCACCGAGGCAGACGCGTCTGCGCTGTCCGTTCTTGCTCCCCGTGTGACAAAGATCGGCCCGGACGAAGTCTGTGCGGAGGTGGTCGAGGTGGACCGTTTTGGCAATGTCGGCCTGGCTCTTCCTTTCGACCGGTTCAAGCCGTCCCATCCTAACGTCGAAGTGGAGGTGGTAGGCGAAGGCCTCCCTTCTTGGAGCGCTAGACTCGTGAGGACGTATGGAGATCTCGCGCCGGGAGAGCTAGGGCTGTATCAGGATTCATGGGGTCAGATGGGCCTGGCGCTCAATGGTGCCAGCGCGGCCGAGCTCCTGGGAGTCCAGAGGGGCATGTTGATCAAGATGTGCGAGCCCACCTCGCTCGGGGACCGCTAAGTGGCTAACCCTAGGAAGCCCTCAGCTGACAAACGGCACGGTTGGTCATCCAGGCCACAGCCATCCTCGCAGAAGCCGTCTCCGGCAGGTGGCGGCCCTCGAGGATCGTCGCAACGCGCATCCGGTCCCGCGCCCGCGGCGCGAGCAAGGACGACCGTCACCCCCCCGCGAAAGGTCCCTCAGCCCACGCTCAATCCGAGGGAGCTTCTGGCCATCTACCGGCCCGATCTTTCTCAGGTTCTCGTGGACTCGGGCGCCGAACAGTACCGCTATCTTCAGGTGTATGAGCATCTCACTCACCACCCTGGCGTTGCATTCACGGAAGCTACGCCTCTACCGGTCGAGCTGAGGTCCACACTCGAAAAGCTCGGCGCGTCGGTTCTGCGAGAGACGGCCCGGCGTTCATCTCAGGACGGGACCACTAAACTCCTGCTCACCGGTGCCGACGGTGCGTGCATAGAGACGGTCATTATGCGCTACAGCCAGCGAGTCACCGCGTGTGTGTCGACGCAAGTGGGCTGCCCCGTGGGCTGCGCATTCTGCGCGACCGGCGCTCTCGGCTTCCGACGCAACCTGAGCGCCGCGGAGATCGTCGACCAAGTGCGTTCGGTCATCGCCGTGCTGCGATCCGAAGATAGAACCCTCTCCAATGTCGTCTACATGGGCATGGGCGAGCCGCTCTTGAACCTGCAGGCGGTGCTCACCTCCATCCGCTTGCTCACCGACCCCTTGGGAATCGGGATGGGCCATCGATCATTGTCCGTGTCGACAGTGGGAATACCCGCCGGGATCCGCAGGCTCGCGGACGAAGAGCCCCAGGTGAACCTCGCCATCAGCCTCCACGCCGCCGACGACCGTCTTCGGGCTTTGCTCATCCCGGCCAAGTACTGTCACCCTCTGGCAGAGGTTCTCAATGCCGCCTGGGATCACTTCGCCCTGACCCGCCGCAAGTTGCTCGTGGAATACGTGCTTCTTGGAGGCGTCAACGACTCCCCGGAGGATGCTCGACGCCTGGCTGCTCTTCTCAAGGGTCACGTGGTAGCCGTCAACCTTCTCGCGTGGAATCGCGTAACAAGTAGCCCGGACGAGAGCCTCTCCGCCGCGGAGGGCCGGCCCTCCCTTGAAAGCCGACCCTCCCTTGAAAGCCGACCCTCCGATACGCCGTCACGCACTCCGACTCAGAATCACTCGCCTGTCGGTTTTCGTCCGGCCACCCGTGAGGCCATCGAGGGTTTTCGCAGCATCCTTGTCAACCACCACATCGAGACGGTGGTCAGGCAGAGTAAGGGGAGCGGGATCGATGCCGCATGCGGTCAACTGGCCGCCAGACGCCGATCGTATCCGGCCGAGACTCCGCCCGCTGACGGAAGCCCCCCGTTCATCGAGACTCCGCCGGACTGAGGCCTCGACCGTCGATTGCGGGCCAGCCGCCGACTGACGTTCCGATCGACAGAGAGCTAGGCGGGCGAGGATTGCGCCCTGCCGTGGCCGCGGTCTTCGAATGAAAGTCCCTCCGGGGCTAGAAGACGGGCCGAATGCGGCGTGTCCCCTTTAAGCCACGCGGCCGGCCAGGCTGCTGGCCAGAAAGTAAGGGGGCGGGGGGCAGGCGTCACTGGGGTGGGCCGCTGGCAAGCAGGCTGGCGGGCAAGCAAGCAAGCAGGCCAGGTAGGATGGTAAGACCAAGCTGGTCCTTGCGTCAGTACTCGATGCCGCGCCTTGCTGGCACTCCACAATAGAAAGCGTGCTTGACACAGTGCATCTCGGTCACGGTGTCTGCCGCGGCAATTATCTCGGCTTTGGCGTCCCTTCCGGTGATAATCACAGAAAGCCGTGCCGGCTTGGCCTCAAACAGCCGCAAGACCTCGTCCACAGACACGAAGCCCTCAGCCACGGCGCAGTTCAACTCATCCATCACCAAGAGGTCGAACTCGTTACTGGCTGCCAACTCACAACACTTGTCCCAGGCTTCGCGAGCCAGCGATCGCGGCACTTCCGGGTCATCGGCCAACCAAGTGTATCCGGCCCCTATGCGCGTCACCTGAATGTTCGGAAAGCGCTCCGCAGCCCGGATTTCTCCGCAGCTCCATTCACCCTTGATGAACTGCACCACGGCGACGGCCTGCCCGTGGCCGGCGGCGCGGAAGACCGTGCCAAAAGCAGCGGTGGTCTTTCCTTTGCCGCTGCCCGTGTTTACGAGGATCCTCCCGCGGCCAAGCACTCGAACTCCTCTCGGCGTGGCGTTTTCCAGCCTCTTGACGGATAATCTCCCTCTGAGACGTGTGGCCCAGGGGACCGAACCGCCCAATTCCACCGTCTCACTGGGAGACCTGGAGGTGCAGCATGAGACCCAGAAGCCACCTGCTTTGGATCGTTCCATTGGTAGTCTTGCTGCTGCTCGCCCTCCCAACTATGGTCGCAGAGCGGTTCACCTCGCCGAATCAAGACGGCCAATACGCCACCCACCCTATCAAAGCGTATGGCCTCATTGTGACTCTGCTTCGCGTTTCCGGTTCGGCTCAGCTTGGCAATTCAGGCAAGGCCCTGCTGAGGGCGAAAGATGTCTTCGCCGTCGGGTCCTTACGGCCGACTCGCGTCAAGCTTCTTTACTTTCCTAGGAGGTCACGATACATCTACTACACGCGAGATGGGATCGCCTTGACCGTGCCCGAAACTCCACGTTTGGTGTGGGAAGTCTGGGGAATGCCCGATACTGGCCAGAGCCTCGCCAGCGCAGACGACCACTCGAGCATTGCCGTCTCCGCCGGGACTACGACCTCCGGCCTTCCTTTGCCCACCACAGTGCAATCTGCCCTGGACCCCTCGTCCGCGACCACCACTGCCGCGTCTCCGAGAGGAACCTCTGTCGGACCCCCGGCGAGTGGAGCGACTGATGTTGCAGCCGAAGTCATCGGCTTTCTTGACTACGTAACGGGCGAAAAGATCGGCACACAAGCCGAACCATTGCCCCCGATCACCTAGCCAGTGAATGTCCTCGGGTAGTGAGATCGCAGGTCCGGGCCGGCCATGGTGGCAGGACCGACCGCTGCTTCTGCAGGACCGCGCCGGAGCTTTGGCGTCAGGAGGTCTCTTCCTGCTTCGACGGCGACGCGGCGATGGAGCCCGGCTCCGCGACGATAACCAGCATGACATCCTGCGAGAATGGAGCAAGTAGCAGGGTAAGGTTCTCGTACTCCACGGTCATCGTGTTGAGCGACCCGGCATTGACCTGCCCTCCAAGATTCTGCGCGGAGGCGATGGTGTCTATCACCAGCGCCGAGATGCTCGCGGTGTCCACTCCTTCGGCCGCCGCGCAGCTGATCATCAATCCTTGGTCGGACACGAGAATGGCCGCCCGCATACCTTTGATGGTGAGGTACTCGGCAAGGATATCTTTCAAGAAGTCGGCCGAAGGGTCTTGGTATTCGATGTGCGACTCGGCCTCCTCGTCGATCCCCGCCTCCACCAGCTGCTTTCGGAGGATGGCCCCGGCCCGCTCTGCCTGCCCGCACTCTGCATACTCAAGCTCCAGCCCCTCGGAGTGTGCGGCGGCTTCCGAGATGAACATCGAGGTCCTCTCGAGAGGGAGATGCCCGATCGCTTTGAGACCCTCGACCGGCCACTGCAGCAGAGAATCCCCGGACATGAACACCTGCGCGGACTCGGTGCGAGTCAAGCGTACGCTAAGCCCAAGAGTCCAGGCGTCACGGGTCCTCTCGATGACGAAGCGGAATCCCATGTGTCCATCATAACAGCACGCCACGGTGCCGGGCGCGACCCCCAACGAGACTTCTTCGCCTGTTCCCCACGGCGACAACCGACAGTCTCACAACAGGCCAGGCAGACCTCGAGCTCAAGGTCAGATCTAGCTCCTAGCGCGTCAAGCTGTAGGTGATGGTCATGTTCGCGGTGATCTCTATGGTGCCCGCACTCACCGGTGGTATAGCCACAGAACCGGTGCCTGCGGCTCTTGCGCTGTCGAATTGCGGAGAGATCGGCTGATCGACGGACCCTTCCGTCATGGTGAGAACGGCGCCGAGCTTAATGCCTTCAGCCTCAGCGAGAGCCTGTGCCTTTGTTCGAGCGTTTGCCACGGCTTTCTTCAGGGCTTCGGTAACCGACGGGCTATCCGCCGCCACTCGCCAAACCGGGCCGGACACGTTCGTTGCGCCAGCCTCCACAGTGCCACTTAGGACCTTGCCGACCGTAGCAGCATCCTTCAGGGTCACAACCACCGAGTTCGTCGCGTGGTACCCGGTGATGCTCTCCTTACCGGTCTTCGGATCATACGTGCGGTCGGGATATACGGAAACATTGGAGGTCTGGATGGCGTCGCTCTGGATCCCCTCCGCCGACAATCTATCAGAGACGTTCTTTGTGGTCTTCGAGTTCGCATCCAGGGCCGAGGCAGGGTCGGCTCCTTGAGTCTCCACCGTGATAGTCACGACCGCTTCATCGGGCGACGCGTCGACGGTGCCCCTACCCGACACCGTGATCGTGTTGTCGGCTCCCGCCTTGGTGATCTGGCTTGATATGTCGCCGGCTCGAGTCTCTTGGTGGCCGCACGCCACAAGAAGCACCGCCACCAGCCCGAAACCCACAACACCGGCTGTGACTCTCAGCCCGACGTTGAACCTCCTCCGCCTTGCGCACCGCTGGGAGGCAGTGCTCTCCGCAGGTGGTGTGAGACTCTTTCTTGGGTCCTGAGACTTGGTCGCGCCACGGCTGCTTCTCATGTCATCCCCCTAGCGAAAATCGGCTGGACACTTAACGCTGTTGCAGGCCACCACACCGCGGCAGCTTACCCTGGCGTACGACGCCGTAATAAGAGCGAAGGGTTCCGACTCCGCCCTGTGGCGTTGGACGGGTAGCGAAGCACCACTCGGTATCCACGGGACTGCAATGCGCACGGCGCGGTACTGCCTGTCCTCGCCCTCAACCGGAAAAGCGCCAAGTGCAGACAGAATCACCGCGGTAGGAAAGGGCGCTCCGACCTGAGAGCCGCAGCCGATTGCGAGACCTAAGGCTGGGACTCCAGCCTGTCTAGCAGACGACACAACTCCTCGGCGTCGGAAAAGGGGATCTCGACTCGGCCGCCCCTTCCTTGCACCTTCAGTCGGGGCATGACGCCCAACAAGGAGAAGAAGCTGTTTCGCGCTCTGTCGGTCACTTCGGATGGCAGGTTTGTTGCAGCAGGCACGGTTTTCGCCGGAGCACCTTCGTTCAGCCGGCGAACCTCTTCCTCAACCTGGCGCACGGACAAGCCTTTCTCGGCCGCCCGACGCGCGAGGCGAATCTGCGGGCCTCGCTCGCCCACCCCCAGCAGCGCGCGCCCATGCCCTTCACTCAAAGAACCGGCGCTCATAAGCTCCTGGACGCCGGGCGGCAAGTCCAGCAGACGCACCTTGTTGGCGATGGCAGACCGGCTCTTGCCGACACGAGCCGCCAGATTCTCTTGGGTCACGCCGAGGTCCTCCAAGAGAATACGCAGCGCATGGGCTTCGTCCACGGGATTCAGCTGTTGGCGCACCACGTTCTCGATCAGCGCGATCTCAAGACTCTCTACGTCCGAGGCGCCTCGAAGGATGGCCGGGACAACGGTAAACCCTGCCTTTTGGGCAGCGAGCCAGCGGCGTTCCCCTGCTATTAGCTCGTAGCCATCCACGGTCTGACGCACGATGATCGGCTGGACTATGCCAACCGCCGCTATAGATCGAGCCAGCTCCTCGAGGCCTTCCGAATCCATGGCTCGACGAGGCTGCCGTGGGTTTCGCCTAATGGAACCCACAGGAAGATCGACAATAGTCCCAACCTCGGAAGCAACACCCCCGCCTGAGAGAGTGACTTCTCCAGCACTTACTCCCTCTCCGAGAAGCGCCGCCAAGCCCCTGCCGAGAGCCGGCCTCTTAGCCATGACTTACAACCTCCATCGCAAGATCGAAGTAAGCGTCCGACCCAGCACAGTGCGGATCGAGCAGTGAAACCGGCAGCCCATGACTCGGCGCTTCAGCCAAACGCACATTTCGTGGGATAACCGTTTTGAAGCTGAGGTTAGGAAAGTGTGACCTAATCTCCTGCTCCACCTGCCTCGCCAGCGTCGTGCGCGGGTCCATCATGGTGAGCACCAGGCCGGCCACCTTGAGAGAAGGGTTCAAACGTTCGCGAACAGCGAATACAGTCGCGATGAGTTGAGCCAGTCCCTCGAGAGCGTAGTACTCAGTCTGTACCGGGATGATGACCTGATCTGCCGCAACAAGCGAGTTCACAGTAAGCAGTCCGAGCGAGGGCGGACAGTCGATGAACACGTAGTCGTACCTCCCGCGAGTGTCCGCCATCTCCGCAACAGCCTCCTTCAATCGATACTCGCGGCGATCAAGGTTCGGGAGCAGGACGCTCGACCCTGCCATGTCTGGCGAGGACGGAGCGACATCCAGCCGCGGAACGGAGGAAGATCGAAGAATCGATGCCAGCGGTTTTTCGCCCAAGAGGACTTCCAGGACTGTAGGTTCTCCCCGCAGAGTCCTAACCCCCAGACCATGCGTCGCATTGGCCTGGGAATCCATATCGATGAGGAGAACGCGCTCACCGGCTTGCGCGAGATTCGCGGCCAGATTGATGGCGGTGGTGGTCTTCCCCACGCCGCCTTTCTGGTTGGCGATCGCATAAATCAGAGTTCGGCCCCCTTCATCCTTCCGGCATGCTGATACGGATCTTGCACAAACCGGGCCCCTAGCACCTTTGCTTTATCCAGACCCCAGAGGCTTCTTGGCCGGCATCCCTGGCCTGCGCGGAAAACTGGCTGCCGTATCACGTGTCTTCACTGCCAGACAAGCCCAACGGTTCTCAGCATCCGGGAACGGGTCCAGGCGCACCAGCTCCAAAGAGTCGGCCCCAAGTATAGCGAGGGCCCTCGCTCCAAGCGTACGCTCTTCGTTGGAGATAGCCCCTTTCATCGCCACCATTGCTCCCCCGAGCCGGAGAAGAGGCAAAGAAAGCTCGGCAGATACGGCCAGAGAAGCCAAGGCTCGCGAAACTGCGATATCGAACGACCCGCGTTGGGGGCTTCGGCCATAGTCTTCCGCTCGGGCACACTCGACGACGACGTTGCCGAGGCCCATTCTCGAAACCGCCTCACGGATAAACGCGCATTTCTTCCTCTGCGACTCCAGCGCTACCACTTGTGCACCTGGGAGCGCCAATGCGAGCACCAAAGCCGGTAGGCCCGCGCCCGATCCAATGTCGACGATACTGGAAGCTGCGCGAACCGCGGGAAGGTCCAGGAGGGAAAGGGAGTCGAGAAAGTGCATGCGCTCGATCTCGTGAGGCTCTCTCAGGGCTGTCACGTTTGTTGGCCAGGACATGAGTAGGTCTCCCAGCATCGCAAGCCCTGTTTGAGCGGAGGCCCCTAGGCCCCTAGCCGTATAGCGTTCACCTTCAGCAAGTCTCAGGGGGTTCCCCCTCGACTACCGTGATTTCCGCGCCCGAATGGCGCCTTGGCCTGCTTCTCCCTGCGCCCGCCCGGTGAACGTGCACCAGGAGAACCGAAATGTCGGCCGGTGAGACACCGGGTATACGCGACGCTTGACCGAGGGTCGCAGGACGAAGACGACCCATCTTGTCCTTTGCTTCGAAAGTCAACCCCTCCAGGGGCGCATAGTCGAAGTCTGAAGGAATAGCCATGGTCTCTGTAGCGCGGTGACGGCGGATCTCTGCCAGTTGACGGCGAATGTAACCCTCGTAGCGAGCGTGGACGAGAAGCTGCTCGAGCACCTCGGTCGGAACGGTCTCCAATCGCTCGCGGTCATGCTGCGACAACATACTCAACAGCTGGTCGAAGGTGACCTGGGGCCGCCTGAGGACCTTTGCTGCGGTCTGCGATTCCTCGAGCCGTGCAGTCCCCAGCGTTTCTAGTAGCTCGTCGGTTTCTGGGCTCGACTTGACACAAGACGTTTCCAGCATCTCTCCGTACTCGCGGATCTGCCGTTCCTTCTCGTCGACCTTGGCAAGCTGCGCCTCGCCGATAAGCCCAAGCGAGTGGCCTATGGAAGAGAGTCTTTGCGAAGCGTTGTCGTGACGCAACAGCAGGCGATATTCAGCCCGAGACGTGAACATCCGGTAGGGCTCATCCACGCCTTTCGTCACCAGGTCATCGACCAGCACGCCGATATACCCCTGGTCGCGCCGAAGAATCAGAGGCGGCTCCTCCTTCACCTGAAGTGCTGCGTTGATCCCAGCTATGAGCCCTTGGGCAGCCGCTTCCTCATAGCCCGAGGTGCCGTTAAGCTGACCGGCCGAGAACAAACCGTGAACGGCCCTGGTCTCCAGGGTCAGCGAAAGCTGCTCAGGCGGGAGATAGTCGTACTCGACCGCATACCCTGGCCTCACCAACCGCGCACGTTCAAGCCCGGGCGTGGCGCGAATGATCATCTCCTGAACGAAAACGGGGAGACTTGTCGTCAAGCCTTGCAGGTACATCTCTTTCGTCATGATGCCTTCGGGCTCGACGAAAACGGGGTGCTGCTCTCTATCTGGGAAGTTGATGAGCTTCCTGTCGATCGACGGGCAGTATCTGGGGCCTTTCCCGCTAACGGAGCCGCTCTTCAATGGACTGAGGTGGAGGTGCTTCGCAACTACTTCATGTGTGCGCCTTGTTGTGTGAGTGAGGTAGCAGGGCACCTGTGTCCGCGGGGATGGTACCTCCCAATGAGAAAACGAAAGGCTCCCAGGGTCGCCCACTTGCAGCAGCATTCGCTCCCGATCGATGGTGCTCCCATCGATGCGGGGCGGAGTGGCGGATTGAAACCTGGCCAGCTCAAGGTTTTCCGCGCGCAAGCTTTCCGAGAGGAGCTGCGCGGGGAGTTCACCGACACGGCCCGCTGCGTAACTCTTGTCTCCGATGACGATCTTTCCGCGCAGGAAGGTCCCGGTCGCCAGTATGACGGCCCTCGCTGAGAGCACTCGGCCGTCGGCAAGCCTCAGGCCCTTGATTGTTTCACGTGAAACAATCAGCTTCGCGACTTCGCCCTGGACCAGGTCAAGCCCAGGGGTTCTCGACAACACCACCTTCATCCAGTCCTCGTAGAGTCTCTTGTCGGCCTGCGCACGCAGCGCCCGCACAGCGGGACCCTTTGACGTATTGAGCATCTTGATCTGGATGAACGCCCTGTCGGTATTGCGTCCTTGTTCTCCCCCCAATGCATCGATCTCTCGAGTTAGTTGACCCTTTCCGACTCCGCCGATCGCGGGATTGCAGGGCATGAGCGCGATCTTGTCGAGGCTGAGCGTAATCAGGGCCGTGCGGCATCCCATGCGGGCCGATGCGAGGGCTGCCTCACACCCCGCGTGACCCCCGCCAACCACCAGGACGTCGTATGTCCACTCTCTTCGGGTCATGACCAACTACTTCTTCCGAGTCCGGGGACGCGACGCCCCGGCGATCCCCCGGCCATCATGTGTTCCTTTTGTGTCCGATAGTCACTCATGATCGCGCGAGCCACTTCTATGCCTGACTGAAGACTGTCCAGATACCCCTTTGCTCCGGCCGCCTGGCCGACCACCCAGACACCGTCGATCTCCGCGACTCTTCCCCCTCCCTGCGCATCGGCGATCACCTCGGCGGTAATCACGTGCTCCAGCCGAGCCGCCGGGAGGTCCTCCTCCAGAATTGCAAGACCCTCCCCGGAAACATAGAGTTCGCCGGTAGCGCCGCCATCCGGGCTCACGAGCGGCTCGGACCCGTTTGCACCCAGCGACGCCGTCCTGAGATGCAGCACCACCCCGCGTCGCCGAAGCTCATCCATCCTGTGCGGGGCAAGCGGGTAATCCATCCGCCAAGAATCTCGCTCCATGGCGTCGCCAACCTCCGTGCCCATGGCGACGCGCAATAGGGCCTCTCGGGCTTCAAGCAGCTCCCCGGGAAACCGATCGGCTCCATCATCAAGTGGCGCAGAGGCCGACGAGGCCGCTGTTGGCCGGGCGGCTGTTAGTGAGCGCGCGGTAATGGTCCCTTCGACGTCGCGCTTACTCAGCCTCCTCCCGGCACGCTCGAGGCTACCCAACCTGCTACCAGAGATCCGTCTTCCCTCGTCCACTTCCACGGACTGGAACTTGACCCCCTGGTCTTCGAGGGACTGCATCAGCAAGTCGGCAGCGACTTCGCCGTATCTGCCGCCGGCCATGGAGTCGTCGCCGACCAGGATGCGCCCGCCAAGGCCGAGGCCCACCGCAATGATGGCTACGTCGCCAGCAAACACCTCCCCGAACGCGGTGACGACCTCCACCCGCCGACGATCAGGCTGCACGGCGCCGCTGCTCCTCCCAGAGCTCTCACCCTCCGGCGCGCTCCCCGGGGCAGGGGTAACGCTGGTCTCCACGTTCGCAGCACCTCCCTTGGCTGGCCTCACATCGACGACGAGACCTTGGCGGAACTCTATCCCGGCGACGCCTTCAAGGGCCCTTTTCGCTTCTAAACTCACAGCTCGTCGGTCGACAAGCAAACAGGGGCTCCCATCAATGGGGACACTCGCCGAACACAGCCACGCCCACCGAAGACGGCTCGGGAGCCCGCCTAACACTTCGCCTATCTCGCTCCACCCGCCGCCACGACATGGCAACAATGCCGGACCGTGTCCCGGCAGGCCCAGAACGTCCAGGGCGCTGTTAACGAGTATGACTCTTGCTCCCGCGACCGCCAGGGACGCTGCGCAAGCGCAGCCCGACACTCCGCCGCCCACGATCAAGACCTCAAGCCGATCGCCCGCACTAGTACCCGCGAGGGGCGCATCGCTGGCAGATCCACGACTGCCGTCAGTGAGTGGGAAGACCGCGCCACTCGCGTGAGACTCCAGACGAGAGTCCAGGCAAGGCTCCCTTGGCTCACTTGGCTCCCTAATGATCATCGGGCCACTCCGTTGGGTCGTGGGCCACTCCTACCACGGTCTCCGCCTTACTTCCCGATACAGAAACGACTAAAGATCTCGTCAAGCAGGTCGCTCGTTATCTCTTGGCCCGTGATAAGCCCCAGGGCCTTCACTGCAACACGGATATCCTCGCACACCAGTTCCTCGTATTCGGCCCTCTTAGAACCCTCCAGGGCCGCTTCCGTTCCCTCTAGCGCTTCTTTGACTAGGTTCCGCTGCCGCTCAGTCGCCAGCATCGGTTCCTCGAGATGCATTCCCTGTTCCCCGGCGACCTTCCGTTGGATCGTTTCGCGGAGTTCGCCGAGTCCGCTGCCCACCGCCGCCGAGACCGCGCAGATCGACCAGTCCTCACGCCCCGTGGCAACCGCGACCTTCTCGGTAAGTCGCCGGACGTCAGACTCCTGAACAAGATCTACCTTGTTGCCAACTACAATGGACCGCGCGGGATCCAATCCCTCAAGCAGTCCGGTATCCGCCGGCTCCCATGGAATCGACAGATCAAACACCGCAAGTACCAGATCTGCCTCTTCCATGGCTTGGCGGGACCTTTCTACACCCATTTGCTCGATGTGATCCCCGCCGCTTCTGATTCCAGCCGTGTCGACCAGATGGAGCGGGATGCCCCCGATCTCGATCAATTCCTCGACCGTGTCCCGGGTCGTCCCGGGAATCTCCGACACGATTGCTCGCTCTTTCATCAGAAGCGCGTTGAGCAGCGAGCTCTTGCCGACATTCGGTCGGCCGACTATCGCCGTGCTGACTCCTTGCTCGAGCGCTCTTCCGAGAAAAGCAGTGTCGAGAAGTGAGCGCAACTCCGTTTCGACCGAGCCAAGCGTCGCAACGGCGTTCGCCCAATCTACGTTGTCGACATCCTCGTCGGCGAAGTCGACGGTCACCTCGAGTTGAGCGAGGACCTCTATCAGACGCTTGCGGACGGCCCGCAGCTTGTCGGAAAGACCGCCTCCAAGTTGTCGCACAGAGGCCCTCAACGCGGCGCTGCTCTTGGCCGAAACGATAGAGGCCACGCTTTCTGCCTGTGTTAGGTCGATTCGGCCGTTGACGAAAGCTCGGCGGGTGAACTCGCCTGGATCCGCCAGCCGGGCGCCGAGTCCGATAATCTCGCGAAGAACCTCTCGCTGTGCGGCCGGTCCACCGTGGCAGTGGATCTCAACGACGTCTTCGCGGGTGTATGTCCGAGGGGCCAACATGACAACCAGGAGCGCCTCGTCTATGACGGAGTCGCCCCCTCTGCCCAGCACGTGTCCGTACAGAACACGATGAGTCTCGTCCGGATCAAGGCCGGGCCCTCTGGCCGGTCTGAAGGCCATCTCTGCTATGCGGAGAGCCTCCGGCCCGCTCATCCTGACGATGCCGATCGCCCCCCGGCCGGGCGCCGTTGACATTGCTACGATGGTATCCGCGCTGGCCACACCAGAGTCGCTGCGAAGGTCAATGCTCATTTGCCGATCTCTCGACCGCTTGTGGGTCTGTCTGTCGTTGAAGATTCTGGCCGGACGCGCGCCCAAGATCCCCTTGCCAAGCCTCGTCGTCCCCTTGGCGCCAGCTACCTCCCGTGCCCAGGGGCAGAGATGATGCCAGAAAACCGGGAGGCCGACCATTTTGGAGGATCCGACCGCCCACACGCGAGGGAGCGACCGACGCCAGGTTGGCTGCGTCCGCCCACCAGTTCGGCTCAGGAGCCGGCCTCAGTCAGCCCACCCGCGGCGCAAGTGCCCGCCGAACCGAAGGTGCACGCGGCGGCCGTCGCCGGGAGAATCCGCCAATGTGCAAGCTTCGCCGCCGGCCTATGGGGCAGGCGAAATAACGACTGAGCGATTGGGCTCCCGGCCCTGGCTCGCAGTCACAACATCGGGACGGTTCTTGAGCGCAACGTGAACGATCTTGCGCTCGGCCGCGGTCATCGGAGTGAGCTGAACAGGCTGGCCGCGTCGAGCCACCTCTTGAGCTTTGCGGAGAGCCACCCGCTCGATCTGATGCCTCCGCCGCTCCTTATACCCCTCGGCGTCTACCTCGACATGCTTGCGATCTTGCGGTTCGGGGAATACCGCGATGCTCGCCAGGTATTCCACCGCATCGATCGTCTGACCTCTTCGGCCGATGAATATCCCGAGATCCTCCCCGGTTACCTCAGCGTAGAGCTCGTCAGGTCTTTCGGTGACGCGGACTCTCGCCTCCAGATCCAGCTCGTCCAGCACCCGTTTGAGAAACGCTCTCAGTCGGTGCGCTTCCGGCGTCTCATCGGGATCGAATGTATCCTCATCGTCATCTTCATACTCGTCTTCCAGAAGGCCCGCAGGTTGCTCGTCGGCCTCCGGCCCAAAGAAGTCAAAGGCTTCGTCCGTGAGCGCCACCTCAACGAATGCGTCGACCGCGCCCACACCCATGAACCCTTCTTCCGGTGGGACGAGGATGATTACCTCGTACTGGTCCTCCGCTAGCTCTCCTGGCGCAAAATCAAGTTCCGCGAGTGCCCTTTGGACGGCCTGCTCCACGGTTGGGCCGTTGGCTCTGGCCACCTGTTTGCTTCCCTGTTGTCCCCGCTTTTTGGCCACTTGGCTTGCCTCCGCTCTTTACTGCCGGCCGAGCCCCGGGTTTCCCAGGCGTCACTCGAGCGGGAGTCTTCGCGGGGGGCTTCGCTGGTCCCCCACGTGTTGACACCGCACTCGCCTGAATCGGGATCGGCGTGGGCATGATTCTTTCAGCGACGAATTGCTGAACGATGGTCCATAGGTTGGATGTGAACCAGTAAATGAACAGACCGGCCGGCCACTTGCCGACGAACATGAATATCCCCACCATCACCGGCATGAAATACGCGATCATCTTCTGCTGCCCGCCGGCGTTGCGAGCCGTCTGCCACGAGGCGACGAACTGGCTGGCTATGTACAGGAACATCAACAGAAGATCGAACTTGGTGATGTCGTGTATCCAGAGCCAGGGCTGGCCTATCAGCACTCCTTGCACACCGGCTTGGCTTACGCCCGACTGGCCCCTGAGCATGTAGTAAAGGCCAAAGAACACCGGCAGCTGGAGGATCAGCGGCAAACAGGACCCGAACGGACTGACCTTGTTCTCCTGATAGAACTCCATGGTCTTCTGCTGGAGAAGCGGCCGGTCGCCTTTGTACTTGTCCTGCAATTCCTTGATCCGCGGCTGAAGAGCCTGCATGGCACGCATGCTCTTGATCTGCCGCCACGTGAGCGGAATGAGCACGATCCGCACGATCACGGTCAGAAGCACGATTGCCCAAGCCCAACTCATCACTCCGCCAACCCATAGGTTCGGGCTGCCAGGCACCGGATGACCACCGTGAAGGAACTTGAGAATGGCAAAGAAGAACTTGCTGAGGGGACTGAGCAGGTTGGCTATCGAGTTCATTGCTCCACCGACCGGCTCCCGGCGAATGCCTGGAAGGGTTGAAGGCCGGCGCCATGGAGAGCCTGCCCGTCGCAGGTAACGTTCTCATGCTTCCGCGAATGAAGCGATGAGCCTTTGCGGGCGAGATTCACCCGCAGCTCCGGCTGGTCGGCTCTCGGCACGGGACGGGGCTCGAACAGCCTCTGCCGTTCAACAGGATCGTACCCTCCGTAGCTCAGCGGATTGCACCGCATGAGCCTCCATGTCGCGAGAACAAACCCCCGAAAGACGCCGTACTGGCTGAACGCATCGATCGCATACTGCGAGCAAGACGGGTGATACTTGCAGGATCGAGGAAGGGCAGGGGATATCAGCGTCTGGTAGGCGCGAACGGCCCAGATCAAAAGGGTCCGGACTGGGTTGGAGGTGCTGCTCACAACGTGGATAGGTGCTCCGGAGGCGCCAAAAGAGAAGCTTTGCGGAAGACTTCGATCATCTTCGCTTCCACAGCTTTGAAGCCTTCCGCCGATAGCAGCTCGGCGAGAGGCTCGCGCGCGATCAATACGAAGTCCATGTTCCCCCTGAAGGACTGACCATTCAAACCATACGCCTCGCGCAGGACGCGCTTGATGCGATTTCTGTCGACTGCTGAGCCAAGGCGCTTTGAGACTGAGAACCCCACCCTGGGACATCCTGCGCCGTCGCCCGCGCTCGCGGCCGGAGGGCGCTCGAAATAGTATAGAACGAGATACCTATTGGCAACAGACCGGCCCGACCGGTAGACGCGGGCGAAGTCCTCAGAGCGAGACAGCCGGCCGCGAGACCGAGTCACGCCATACTAGGCCGAAAGACGCTTGCGGCCCTTGTCGCGCCTGCGCTTCAGAACCGCCCGGCCTGCTTTTGTGCTCATACGCACGCGAAACCCGTGGGTCTTCTTCCGCTTGCGCTTGTTCGGCTGATACGTCCTTTTCACGTTTCCTCACTTATCGCTCAGCACCGCGAGCACCACAAGGCGGCCGCGCACTATGAAAACACCTCGGAACATCCCAAACAGCCATGTAAGAGGGTCGCGAAGTATACAAGTCGGCCAGCCCGCCGTCAATCACACGCCGGTAGTGCGAGCATCCGACGCTCCGCCGGCTAGTCTCCGGCTCTTCCACTATGACCCACCGCGCGTCCGGCCGCGCTGCCCCAGGCGTACACAGGCTTCCTGTGGATTCTGTGGATAAGCCTCTCGGATTGCCGCGAGAACGGACAGAGGCACCGGCGTGGGTTGTGGATTCAACTGATCAGCCGCACGCCCAGGGCGCACCCCGCGACCTGTTCGAGATAGGCCAGACCTCACGGAGTTCCAGGACCCACCATCGGGGCCCTTGAATCAGGCCAAAAGGAGACTGCTCACCCCCCATCAGCGCTCTGAGCCCCCGACAAAGTCGATCCGGGGCGGTCAGCATGCCTCCCATCTCCACATAAACCCCGCTTTGAGTTGGCCACAACGTCTCCTTACGAAATCATCTTTCCCCACTATCCCCAGAAAAGGTGGTGTATGCGGGGTTAACGTTCTGCCATTCTGCACGTTTTCCACACCTGTGGAGGATGTTGTTGATAACCAAACGTTATACCTGCAAAACTGCGGTCTAGGAGCCTGGCAAAGTATCGCTACGTGCCGACTTTTATAACAGAATGATGCCCATTTCCGCGCTTCGGTGCCAGAACGCCCTGTGGAAAATGTCCGGTGCTCTCGCTACAATGGCGAGGCATTCTTGGCACGTGCTATCTGCTGCCGCGCTCGGGGGGACCACTTCAAGCCATGCTCGCCGATGAGGCCACCACTTCAAGCCTCCCGCACGGCTCCGCCCCCACGGAGCCCACTGCGCAGGCCCCTGTGCAGCCGGGGAGTAGTCAGAGCGAAGTTCGACACAAGGACCGATGGGAGACGCCCGTGGCCAGGAGCTCCGACCTTGGGATCCAGGGTGAGCCGCGCCCGGGCGAGACTCCGATCGGCGGCAGCTATTCCGGCGAAGAGCGGACGGACGGGAAGAGCCTACACGAAAGTCCGCCTGCCTGGCCCGGCTTGGAGCGCGAGCCGCCGCGCATAGCCCTTTACGAAGACTCCCACCATCCACCCCTAGTGGTCTCCATCGCGGAGACGCGCCTTCCACAGCTCCTGGATGCCATCACCACTCGCGTCTACGAATTGGCGAAGGAACAAGGGGGCAGACTGCCCTACCCGGTGCTGCGAGAGCTCGTGGACAATCTCGTCCATGCATCTTTCGAAGGTGTGGTGGTCACGATCCTCGACCGGGGCAACACTGTTAGGGTCTCGGATCGGGGTCCCGGGATCCGCGACAAAGAGGCTGTGCTTCAGCCGGGATTCACATCCGCGGATGCCGCGGCAAAGCAATACATCAGAGGGGTGGGCTCGGGATTCTCCGTGATCCGCGAGACCCTGGGCAGTCTGGACGGCGCTCTTGAGATAGAGGACAACCTGGGCCGGGGCACCGTGGTTACCGTTCGTGTCGCTCTTCCGCCGGAGAAGACTCTCGCGTCTCGAGCGGTCCCGACCTATAATCTCCCCGAGCGCCAGCTTAAGACCTTGCTCCTGACGGTGGAGCTCGCTCCGGTGGGTCCGACCCGTATCGCCGAGGAACTCGGGGTTGCGACGTCGACCGCCTACCGTGACCTCGTCGCCTTGGAACATGAGGGATTCGTCTCTTCTAGGGCGAGCGGCCATCGGGTGGTCACGGACGCGGGCCTGGCTTACCTGGACGAGGTACTCTGAACCTGGCGGGCGCTCGGCTCTGGGGGAGAGCGACTCGCGGGATTGACGACGCTGTCGGGCGTGCCTCATCTGTCGCTCGTGTTCGATGCTGCTCAATGGTCGGGAGGGGCTCTCTTGGACAAGGCCACCAATGATCCTATCTGGGAAGAGGCTCTGAAGCTCATCTCCCAGCAGGTGAACGAAGGGACATACCGCATCTGGTTCGACGCCACGGTCGGCCTGGGCCTGCTCGACGACACGTACACAGTCGGAGTTCCCTCGGACTTCGCGAAGGATTGGATAGACGCTCGTTTCCAAGCGCTCATCGCCGATGCCGTATCCCAAGTCGTCGGTGACGCGGTGCGCTGTCGCATCGTAGTCTCCCATGAGCTCTCGCAGTCACTCAGCCAAGAAGAGCCGGCCTCTCTGGTCGCGAGCCCGCACCCGAGCACAGACCAAACTGGCCCGCGAAGCGGCGCTCGACAGGGCACCCGAACGACCGCCACGTCCGGGCGAGGCTCGGCGTCGGCGTCCACGCCGCCGGCCGCACCTGTGTCTGCTGTGGGACTCAACGACAGATACACGTTCGATACGTTCGTCATCGGTCCCTCGAACCGCTTCGCGCATGCCGCGGCGTTGGCGGCAGCGGAGAGCCCCGGCACAGCCTACAACCCCCTCTTCATCTACGGGGGCGTCGGCCTCGGCAAGACCCATCTCCTCCAGGCCATAGGCCAATACGTCCTTCGGAACGCCCCCGATCTCAAGGTGCGCTATGTGACCATCGAGATGTTCACCAATGACTTCATCAATTCGCTCCGAGACGACAGCATCGAAGGGTTCAAGAATCGCTACCGCACCAATGATGTTCTGCTTATCGACGACATCCAGTTTCTCGAGAAGAAAGAGCAGACGCAGGAAGAGTTCTTTCACACGTTCAACACCCTGTACGACTCCGGCAAACAGATCGTCATCACCTCAGACCGCCACCCGAAAGGTCTCCGCACGTTGGAGGACCGGTTGGTGTCAAGGTTCGAATGGGGTCTGATAACCGACATCCAGCCGCCCGACCTGGAGACGAGGATCGCTATCCTTCGGAAGAAAGTCCGTATCGAAGGCATCCGGCTCGCGGATGACGATGTTCTCACCTTCATCGCCTCCCGAGTCCCGAGTAACATCCGAGAACTCGAGGGTTGCCTCACGCGCGTCGTTGCTTTCTCCTCCTTCAGCAACAGGCCGCTCGACGTAGAATCGGCGCGGGAGGTTTTGAAGGACATCCCCGAGACCGCCTCGTCACGCATCACGATAGAGCTGATCCTATCTACGGTGGCCGAGACTACAGGAGTGTCCATAACGGAACTGACCGGTGACAAGCGCTCCCGGCCGGTAGTCGAAGCGCGCCATATAGCCATGTATCTTGCACGTGAGCTAACCGACGCCAGCCTGCCTAAGATCGGCGAGCGAGTCGGCGGCAGGGATCACACGACTGTCCTCCACGCTGTCGACAAGATCACGAGGTTGATGCGGGAGAACAGAGAGATGTACAACCTGGTCCAGCGGGTGACCACGAAGGTCAAAAGCACTCGGTAAGAGCCCCCCGGCGTCGCAACGCTGGGGCCGAATCGCCACGATTACTTATCCACATGTGCTTGCGCATAACACAGGGAGAGGCAGTGCAGAGTCAGGACCATTCTCCAAGCGCTCTCAGTCCGGCGACACCTTGTTCTCGGTTGTCCACCGCGGCTCCACAACCAACCGGCCGGCAGCAAAGCCCTCCGTCCCTGCTCCGGCCGCTTTCGTAGTGTTTATCAACGCCTTCCACAGTCCTTATCACACCCGCTATATTTCTCTCTAAACAATCTAATAGTAATAAGCGATCCACCAGCAACCGCTCGTCAGCGAGGAGCACCGATGAAGCTGATCACGAATAAACCCTCACTTGTTGAATGTCTCGCTGTCGCCAACAAGGCCGTGTCTTCTCGGAGCTCGATCCAAGTTCTGTCCGGCGTGTTGGTGGATGCAGGAGAAGATCGGGTCGTGGTCTGCTCAACGGACATGGAAATCTCGATCAAGGCGCCTCTGGCCGGTAGAGTGGAGCAACCCGGCGCGCTGGTTCTTCCGGCACGCATACTCACTGACATAGCGCGCAGTCTTCCAAGTGGAGACGTTGTCATCGAGCAACGCCCTGGAGAGACACAGGTGGAGATCCGTGCCGGCGAATCTGTCTTTGTCCTTCATTCCCTCGCGGCCGCGGACTTCCCGCAGTTCCCGATTTTTCCTGAGGGCGGGTTCTCAGTAGAGAAAGCGGCATTCATCGAGACCGTCGACAGAGTTACCCCATCAGCCTCTCGCGACGAAACGAGGCCTGTGCTCACCGGCGTTCAGATCCACTTCGCGAAGAACTCCGTCAAGATGGTGGCTACGGATAGCTATCGTTTGAGTGTGAAAGAGACGCCGGTGGAGTCGTCTGTCAGCGAAAAGTTCCAGGCGATCATCCCGGCCCGCACTTTGACCGAGTTGTCACGAGTGGCCGCGGCAGTCTCGGACGACCACATCAAGATCGTCCCCACCGACAACCAGGTGCTCTTCGAGCTAGGAGGCGTGTCGATCATTTCGCGGCTGATCGACGGGCAATTCCCCAACTACAAGCAGCTGATCCCCGATACCTTCGACTATGAGGTTGCCGTCGACCGGGAGGAGCTCTTGGAGGCCATCCGCCGCATCGGACTGCTTGCGCAGAAGAACGCACCTCTTCGCCTGCACTTCTCCAACCACAATCTCACTGTCTCGGCTGAGTCGCAGGATGTTGGGAGGGCGCGCGAAGCGATGCCCGTCCATTACGAGGGCGAAGACCTCGAAATCGGCTTCAACCCGGAATTCCTGGAAGCGGGGGTCGCCGCTGTCAAGGAATCTCCGGTATATCTCCGTCTCATCAGCCCGCTACGGCCGGGCTTGCTGAAGGGTGCGGGCGACGACTTTCTCTATCTGGTGATGCCCATCCGCCTGAACGAATGACCGGGATCGCGGTGATTCTCCCCATCAACCTGGGGCAATTCTTAAAAGCCGCGGGAGTGGTGGGCAGCGGCGGCGATGCGAAGGCCCTGGTTCTCTCCGGCCAGGTTCGCGTCAACGGTCAGACCGAGGACCGACGCGGCCGGAAACTCGCGGTCGGCGACGTCGTCGCGGTACCGGGGGCTGAGGTAAGGGTGGAAGAAAGCGGGGCCTCGGAGGCCCGAGACCGGTCGCCACGCAGGGATCATACGGCGCCTGGCGGCAAGCCTGGAGGCTCGAGCGGCCCGCGAGGGGCGTGACACCTGTGCTGGTCCGGGCACTACGTCTCACCAATCTGCGGGCGCACAGAGAGCTTGAAGTAGCGCTGCAGCCGGGCCTGAACGTCCTTGTTGGACTGAACGGCGCGGGGAAGACGACCGTTCTGGAGGCGGCCAATATCGTGCTGTGCGGGTCGATGTTGCGGCCGGGCACTCCGCGGGACCTCATGACACACGGCCAGGACTACCTACGCGTGGAAGCAACCCTCGAGGAAGCGGGCGCGATCGTCATAGCGGCTGTTGCCATGTCCCGGGACGGGGAGCGGAAAGCCACCGCCGACGGGGCAGTGCTTGACGATTTTTCGCGCTGGGAGGGCAGGGTGCCGGTGCGGAGTTTTTTGCCTGACGACCTCCGTCTTATCAAGGGTAGTCCCCGGCGGCGCCGTGAGTATCTGGACACCCTGTGCTCCCGGTGCCAACCCGACTATAGGAGCGTCCTTCGCCAATACGACCAGGCCCTGGCGCAACGCAACGCTCTTCTCCGCTCCGCCAGGCATGGGGATGCCGGCGATCAGTACTCCCCCTGGGATGCCATGCTGGCCAAGACCGGGCTCGCCGTGGTCAGCCGTCGCAGCGCGGCACTCGCTTCGTTCGTGCGTTCCTTCCAAGTCACTTACGCCGAGCTCACGGGCGAGCCCGCGGATTCGGTGAGACTGGTCTATAGGACCAACGTCGGCGACATGGACGAACAGGCGTATGAGAGCCGCTTGGTGGCCTCCCGAGCGGCCGACCAGCAACGGACCTTCACCCACTTGGGCCCTCATCGCGACGACTTGCGTCTCGTGCGCCGGGAGCTCGACATGCGCGACTGCGCATCGCAGGGAGAGCAACGGGCGGCCGTACTTGCCCTGGTTCTCGCGGAATGGGCGTATCTGTGCGGATCGTCCTCACAACCACTGCTTCTTCTGGACGACGTGATGAGTGAGCTGGACACGGGCCGGCGGCGGGCCCTGGTCGCGCTTTTGAGTCAGGGCGGGCAGACGGTGATCACCACGACAGACCCTAGTCACTTCTCCTCCGAGGAGTTGAGCGAGGCTCATGTGGTCGATCTTTCCCGTCCGGAGACGCTGGTCCGGACATGAGCGGGCGCGGAAAACAGGACGGCGAAGGGTCCGGCCGGGAGGCCCGCGGCGCCGGCGCCCGTCAGAACGGGGCCGGCGGAAGCCACCACGACTGCGGTGACTTCACCAAGCTTGGGGATCTTCTTGGCGACGTACTTGTGCCTGCTTCGGCGGACGATGCCTCAGCTACCGAGACGAGGCGGGCTGTCCCTCGGTCCCTCCCGGCGAGGAACGGGCTGGAGAGAGGGCTTGCGAGGGTCTGGGAAGGGCTGGTAGGTGGCGACATAGCCGCGAACGCGCGGCCTCTCCAGTTGAGGCAAGGGAGGCTTGTGGTGGCAACCTCCTCGCCGGTGTGGGCCCAGACCCTCCAGTTCATGAGAGAGCAGATCCAAGATCAGCTGAACCGGTCGCTAGGAGAGGACACAGTAAAGGAGATCGTCTTCCGTCACGCAGGCTGGGAGGCGCCGCCACGGGTGTCTCCAGCGGACGAGGGGCAAGTGCCCCAGGGAGCGGCGGCCGGAGTATTCCGGCCGAGCGCCGAAGAGGCCGCCGCGCTGGCGGAAGTCGAGCATATGTGCGCAGACGAGCGCCTGCGGGAGCAGATACTGAGAGCGATGAAGGCGGCGTTTGCAGCTCGTCGCGACAAGTGACTCAGAGAGACGCTGGCCCGGCCTAGCAGCGTCGGCCGCCAGGCCTCCGTAGGTGGAAAAGTGCGCTCTGAGCGTAAATTCCCGAGTCGAAAGCCCCTCGATGTGCTATCATATCGCGACCATGAATCGCACCTTCCGCGGCGGAGATCGGTTCTGTTTCCAGTATCTCGGGAGCACCTCCATCACCCCTGTGACCGTGTAGCTGCATGGGGCGGACCGCGCGGGGCAGGGTCTCGCAGGATTCGCCGATTCGAGGACGTGCAGGCGAAGTAGAGGCACGACACGAGAGGGGTCCGGGCCGGTTGGCTGAGCATACTTACGACGTAGGCGATATCCAGGTCCTCGAGGGGTTGGACCCGGTGCGCAAGCGGCCCGGGATGTACATCGGGTCGACGGGACACCGGGGTCTGCACCACCTCGTCTATGAAGTTGTCGACAACTCGGTCGACGAAGCGCTGGCGGGCTGCTGCACGAGCATCGACGTCACTATCTGCGCCGATTCCTCTGTGAGGGTCATAGACAACGGTCGCGGCATCCCGGTGAAGATCATGCCCCAATATGACCGATCGGCCCTCGAGATCGTGATGACGAAACTGCATGCCGGAGGCAAGTTCGGTGGCGAAGGCTACAAGGTCTCGGGTGGGCTGCACGGAGTGGGCGTGAGCGTTGTGAACGCCCTCTCGGAATGGCTGATCGTGGAGGTCTGCCGCGACGGGCATCGCTTCCGTCAGCACTATGCCCGGGGGGTGCCCACGACCGTTCTGGAGAACCTGGGGGCGTGCGATGACTACAGCGGCACGACCATCCACTTCAAGCCGGACACCCAGATCTTCGACGATCTCTTCTTCAACTTCAACACTCTGTCTCAACGTCTCCGCGAAGTGGCATTTCTCAACCGATCCTTGCGTATCACCCTCGCCGACCAGCGGGAGGAGACCGGCGAGGAGACCTCCGCGCTCGGTGTTGTCGACGACGACTACTACAGCGAGGGCTCCTCTGAGCCCAAACCTTGCGGCGACGAGGCACCGGCAGGCGATGCCGCCTCGGCCTCGCAGGCAGGAGACGCGTCTGTCGTCACTCTTCCTGCCGGCACGCCCGGGGAGAAGAGCGTCGGTTGCGAGCCCAACGCTTTCACTGGCAAGAAGCGCGGCGACCAGAAGTCGGTGGCGTACTGTTACGACGGCGGGATCATCGACTTCGTCAAGCACATTAACGCCCAAAAGGACGGTATCCATCCGAAGGTGATCCACTTCGAGGGCGAGGAGGCGGACCACTCGCTGGAACTGGCGATGCAGTGGAACGCCGGCTACATCGACAATGTGTTCTCCTTCGCCAACAACATCAACACCCACGAAGGCGGCTCGCATCTTTCCGGATTCCGGGCGGCGATAACGCGGACGATCAACGATTACGCCCGGTCCAAAGGCTTCCTGAAGGAAAAAGAGGAAAACCTCAGCGGGGAAGATGTCCGCGAGGGTCTGGTCGCCATCCTCAGTGTGAAGCTGCGCGACCCTCAGTTCGAGGGGCAGACGAAGACCAAACTGGGCAACTCGGAGATCCGTGGGTTCGTCGAGGGCGTCGTCAACCAGAAACTCGCCGAATTCTTGGAAGAGAACCCTTCCGACGGCCGCCAGATCATCGCCAAGACCGTCCAAGCGGCCCATGCGCGGATGGCGGCCCGCAAAGCCCGCGATCTCACACGGCGCAAGAGCGTCCTCGAGAACACCACCCTGCCGGGCAAACTGGCCGATTGCTCTATCCGCGATCCGGCTTCGTGCGAGCTGTACCTGGTGGAGGGAGACTCGGCCGGGGGCTCGGCCAAGCAGGCGAGAGACCGCAGTTTCCAGGCGATCCTCCCGTTGCGCGGGAAGATCATCAACGTCGAGAAGGCCCGGCTCAACAAGATCCTCTCCAACATCGAGATCCAGGCGATCATCAGCGCGTGCGGCACCAGCCTGGCCGAAGAGTTCGACCTGGGCAAAGCGCGCTACCACAAGCTCATCATCATGACCGACGCGGACGTGGACGGTTCGCACATCCGCACGCTCATCCTCACCTTCCTCTTCCGCAACTTGCCGGAGCTGATCGACGCGGGCTACGTCTATATCGCGCAGCCGCCCCTGTACAAGGTGGCCCACAAGCGGCAGGACTACTATGCATTCAACGATCCGGAATTGGAGCAGCTCCTGGAGCGCATCGGGAGGACGGGCATCACCATGCAGCGCTTCAAGGGCCTTGGGGAGATGAACCCGGAACAGCTGTGGGAGACCACGATGAACCCCGACAGACGCACGCTTCTCCAGGTGACCGTGGAGGACGCGGCTATCGCGGACGAAGTGTTCACGACCCTGATGGGCGACAAGGTGGAGCCACGGAAGGAATTCATCGAAGCGAACGCACGTTACGTGCGCAATCTCGATGTGTAGGCGCGGCGGTCGACCGGACGGCCGAACTTACCGGCGCCAGGACTGAGGCATGGAGACACTGCAGGGCAAGATAGAGCAGATCGAGATAGCGGACGAGATGCGCGCGTCCTATCTCGATTACGCCATGAGCGTGATCGTCGGCCGCGCGCTGCCCGACGTACGCGACGGCCTCAAGCCGGTCCACCGTCGGGTGCTGTTTGGCATGCACGATTCCGGCATGCAGCCCAACCGGCCGTACCGCAAATGTGCGCGGATCGTGGGGGACGTCATGGGGAACTTCCATCCCCACGGCGACCAGGCCATCTACGACGCGCTGGTGCGGATGGCCCAGAACTTCTCTATCCGCTATCCGCTGGTGGACGGCCACGGCAACTTCGGCTCCGTGGACGGGGACGCCGCGGCGGCCATGCGCTACACGGAGTGCCGGCTTGCGCGCATCGCGGTGGAGATGCTCCGCGACATCGATGCGGATACGGTCGATTGGACGCCCAACTACGACGAGAGCAGGGAAGAACCGAAAGTCCTCCCATCCCGTTTCCCCAATCTTCTGGTCAACGGCAGCTCTGGGATCGCGGTGGGCATGGCCACAAACATCCCGCCGCACAACCTGCGGGAGACGATCGGCGCCACTGTCGCCCTCATCGACGACCCGAGCCTGACCAGCCTCGATCTCATGCGCTACATAAAAGGGCCCGATTTCCCGACGGCTGGACTGATCATGGGGCACGCCGGCATCCGGGAGGCGTACGAGACGGGGCGGGGCCGCGTGGTCGTGCGGGCGCGGGCTCACACCGAGCCCATCAAGCAGGGCAAAACGGCCATCATCGTCACCGAGCTCCCATACCAGGTGAACAAGGCCCAGCTCATCGAAAAGATCGCAGAGTTGGTGCGAGAGAAGAAGATCAGCGAGATCTCCGACCTGCGGGACGAGTCGGACCGCTCCGGCATGCGGGTGGTCATCGAGCTCAAACGGGAAGCCATCCCCAAGGTCGTGCTCAACAAGCTCTTCAAGCATACCTCCATGCAGTCCACCTTCGGGGTCAACATGCTTGCTCTGGCCGACGGAGTGCCGAAGACCCTCAGCCTACGCGACGTTTTGCGCTATTACATCGCACACCAGAAGGACGTCATCGTCCGCCGCACCCGCTTCGAGCTCGACAAGGCCAAGAAACGGGCTCATATCTTGGAAGGGCTGCTGATAGCGATCAGCAACCTGGACGAGGTCATCCGGATCATCCGCTCCAGCGAGGACGCAGAGGCGGCCAAGATGGGGCTCATGTCCCGCTTTGGGCTCTCCGACGAACAGTCCCAGGCTATCGTCGACCTTCGTCTCCGGAACCTGACCGCCCTCGAGCGCCACAAGATCGAAGAAGAGCACCGCGACCTTCTCGAGCGCATCGCCTATCTCGAAGACATCCTAGGAAGCGAATCCCGTGTCAACGGGGTGATCAAGGAGGAGCTGCTCGAGATCCAGCAGATGTACGGGGACGACCGCCGCACGGAGATCCTGCCCTCCGAGGACGAGATCGACATCGAGGACATGATCGCAGTGGAGGAAATGGTGATTTCCATCACCAACTCCGGGTATGTCAAGCGCCTGCCGGTCTCCACCTACCGCACGCAGCACCGGGGGGGCATAGGGGTCATGGGGATGGACCTCAAAGAGGGCGATTACATCGAGCACCTCTTCATAACCACCACTCATCATTTCCTGCTTTTCATAACCTCGCGCGGAAAGATCTACCGGGTGAAGGTTCACGAACTCCCGCTGGGCAGCCGTCAAAGCAAGGGCCGGCACGTGGCGAACCTGCTGCCGCTCGCACAGGGTGAGAACATCAAGGCCGTCATCGCCACGAAGGACTACACGGATGCCAAGTACCTGGTGTTCGCCACCAGACAGGGGGTGGTGAAGAAGACCCGCTTCCTCGACTATGCCACGTCTCTCAAGGCAGACGGCATCATCGCCATCAACCTGGCCGCCGACGACGAGTTGGTCGCCGTGCGGCACACGAGCGGTCACGACGACCTCATCCTCGTCTCGTCAGAGGGGAAGGCGATCCGCTTCCACGAATACGATGCCCGCCCCATGGGCCGGAACACCAGCGGCGTGATGGGCATGCGCATCCCAGCGGGGCATTCGCTCATAGGAATGGCCGTGGCCGAAGATGACGCCGACATCTTCTGCGTCACGAGCGGGGGCTACGGCAAGCGGACCCCGGCGTCGAGCTACCCCACGCAGAAGCGCGGGGGCCAGGGTGTGATCACAATCAAGGATAGCCCCGACCGGGGTGACCTCGTGGGCGTGACCTCGGTGCGGAACAACCACGAACTGATGCTCATCAGCCAAGATGGCACGGTCATCCGGGTTCCCGTTATCAGCGTTCGTACCACAGGCCGCAACACCATGGGCGTTCGGGTCATGCACCTGCGCGGTGCGGACAAGGTGTCCAGTATGGCTCGGGTAGTGACCAGCTCCGATGGCAACGGGAATGGCCACATTGATGGTGACGGCGCTGTCGACGGTCTGTCCGAGGACTATCTGGCAGACGAGGGGTTCGAACCCACCGAAGAGTCGGACGAGAACTTTGACGAGGAACTGGACGACGATCTCGAAGGACCGGGCGAGACCGACACCGGGCGCGACCTCTAGCGCCCGGTCGCAAGACAAGAAAGGCCCGCCCCGGAAAGGGCGGGCCTTTTGTTTGACTCATCGTTCTTCGCGGGTCCGGCTGTCGGGCTATTTGCCTCCGGAGGCCACATAGTTCGCAAGGGCGGTTATCTCGGCCGCGCTCAGCTTGCTCTTGAAGCCGGGCATGCTTTCCCTGCCGCCCTGTATGACGGTCTTGGCGGTCGCGGCGCTAGCTTTGGGGACGTTGCTATGGCACCCGGCGCAGTTCGCCGCGTAGAGCGCTGCCGCGCTTACCGCGGCTGTCGCGGTGGTGGGCGCCAAGGTGGTGGTGGGCGCCGCTGTTGTTGTCGTTGCTGCCGCGGTCGTGGTGGTGGACGCAGCCGTGGTCGTCGTGCTGGCTTCCGTCGAACCCGTGGTGGCAGGCGCCGTAGTCGCAGTCTGCGTGGTCGGAGTCTGCGTCGTGGTCGTCGCGCTGTTGCCACACGAAGCGACCACCAGCGCGACCGCCAGAATGATCACAAGCGACGTCACGAGGACAATTACTCTTCTTCTACTCATTCTCCCCCCCACTATTCGCGTTTTGCCGCCCCACTTCGGTGGGCGCTATGCGGTATCCGGCTGTCACTTGCCGCCCGAGGCAACGTAGTTGGCCAGAGCTGAGATCTGATCGGCCATCAGCTTGTCTGCGAAGCCCGGCATGCTGCCTCTGCCGTTCTGGATCGTGGCCTTCACGACGTCCAGACTGACGCTCGGGATGCTGCCGTGACACCCTTGGCAATCCTGAGCGAAGAGGGCCGCCGCATTGATCGCGCCCGTTGTGGCCGGAGAGACCGTGGTGCTCGCCCCGACTGTCGTGGTAGTGCTACCGCCGCACGAGGCGACCGCCAGAGCGACGATCAGGAGGGCCGCTACTAACGAGAACGCAAGCACGACAGCAGTCTTCCTTCGCATCCAGAACCTCCTCCTCGTTCGTTCTACCCTAGCCGTGGGCACATACCCGCACTTGAGACGTGGGCAAACCCGGCCGGCCCAGAAGCCGGCCTGGACTCGGTCCATCCACCCGTTCTGTTATCATTTTCTTTCGAAACGGTCGTGGTTTGATAGCTAAAGGCAAGGAGAAGCGCACATGCCTTTGTTCCTCGGGGGATACTGGTCCATCATTCTGCTCATCCCCGCACTTATCCTGGGGATATATGCACAGGTCAGGGTGAGCTCCACATTCAACCGTTACTCTCAGATTCCCTCGGCTCGCGGACTCACCGGCGCGCAGGCCGCCCGTATGCTGCTGGACTCCGCCGCCCTTCAGGGAGTGGGCATCGAGATAGGCGGCGGCCGGCTCTCCGACAATTACGACCCTCGGTCGCGGACGTTGCGGCTGAGCCCGGATGTTGGTAACAGCAACTCCCTCGCGTCCGTCGGGGTCGCGGCCCATGAGGCGGGCCACGCTCTTCAGCATGCCGACCATTACGCGCCACTCGTGGTCCGCGGCGCCATGGTGCCGGCGGCGCGTTTCGGCAGCAACTTGGGATTCATCCTGTTCTTTATCGGGCTCTTCTTCTTCGGTCGCAACGCGATGATCATGAACCTCGGGATCGCCCTGTTCTCGGTGGCCGTGATCTTCACACTGGTGACCCTGCCCGTGGAGTTCAACGCCTCGCAGCGGGCGATCCGCCAGCTTTCCGACCATGGCATCCTTGTCGCCGGGGAACTAGACGGCGCCAAAGCCGTTCTGAATGCGGCTGCTCTCACGTATGTGGCCGCGGCGCTCATGGCGATTCTGAACTTGGTAAGGTTGATCTTGATCAGCCGTTCGAGGTAGTCGCTGCAGGCGGTCTCTCAAGCGAGGGGATAGCCCATGTCCGTCCCAAGGATCTTGCTGGCACCCACCCACCGCACGGCTCTCGCCAACGCGGTGACGGCAGCCGTTGCCGAGATAGCCACCGCCCAAGGACGCAAGGTCCGCTACCACCACCTCGGCCCGCTCAACCCCGCCTCCTCGTGGGATAGATGGGAGGGCGCGTCGTTCCTGGATCCCGCGCTCTACGACGAAGAGACCCTTCTCGGGCTGTACGACGTGGCTACCAGGGGAGCGCACCTCTCCCTGCTGTCGTCCAGTCTGGGCCTGCTCGACTCTAGAGAGGGAGCGGATTGGCTGCCGGCCGACGTGGCCCGCCTATTGGATTGCCCGGTTGTGGTGGTGCTCGACTGCAGGGGTTGGGGCACGGGACTGAGGGCCCTTGTGGCCGGGCTCCGGGCGCGGTTGAAAGACCTCAATCTGGCCGGCGCGTTGCTCTCGGGTGTGGAAGATCGCGACCATTGCGAGCTCCTCCGCCGCGTGCTTGCAGAGGAGAGCGTGCCGGTTGTGGGCTGCCTCTTCAACGGCGACGGTCCCGACTGGGACTCGCCGGCGCCGGGAGCGTGGGGCTTGCCCCTGGAGGCGACCCTTCTCGAGGCGGTGGCGCGCCAAGTCGACGTGCAGGGTCTCGAGACACTGGCGGGCCAGCGAGGCTTCCTGTCCGCGCAGAACTGGCTCCTAGACCGCGGGGCGGAAGGGCCACTGGTCATGGTCGCCGGCGGTCCAGGTTTCACGCCCTGGAGCCGAGATTCCATCGAGATCCTGAGGTCCGCGGGAGCCCAGGTGCGCCGGCTCGATCTCATGACCGACCAACAGGTGCCGGCCGAGGCCGCCGGGCTTGTGGCGGCGGGTAGTCTCTGGGCGGACTCTCTCCCCGATCTCGCAATGAACCAATCCCTCTTGCGCGACATCCATCTCCGGATCAGCGAGGGGCTACCGACCATCGCGCTGGGGGGTGGCATGTTGTTCCTGCTCAGCAGGATCCAGGACTCGCTGGGGCGCACGGTGGAGCTGGCCGACGTGGTCCCGGCGGAAGCCGAGATCTTGTGGGAGCTCGACCAGCCTGCCTACCTGGACGTGACGGCCGAGCGGGACAACCTGCTCCTGGCTCGCGGAGAGACCGTGAAAGGCTGGGTGGCTACAGACGCGGAGATCGTTAATTCCTCCGTGGGATGGGACCCCCCGCTCAGCGTTCGTGCGGCCAGTTTGGGCCCGGAACGATTGGAGGGCGCGGGGACGTCTTCCTTGCTGTGCTCGAGAGTGTTCATGCATCTGGCGAGCCGTCCAGGCATGGGGCAGCGCTTCGTAGCCAAGTGCGCTCATCACGCCGCTAACCGTAATAGATAGCACGTCGTGGGTGGCGGCCGCTTCCAGGGTGCGGTAGGCTTGCTCCCCTCTCACCAGAAAGAAAAGCCCGCATGAGGAGGAACCGTGGCGTCTCCCGCAATCGACCCGGTCGTCAAGAACTACCGGGAACAGATCTCAGACAACGATCTCAAGATCCTCGATGCCCTGAACAAGCGCATCAAGCTCGTGAAAAGCCTCAAAGACTACAAGGAGACCCAGGGGCTCAGCTTTTACGACGCGGCCCAGGAAGACTGGGTCATCACCTTCCTTTCGCGCGCCAACCGGGGTCCGCTCACCGACGAGGGTCTGCGGACCATCTACGGCTGCATACTCGAGGTTGCCAAAAGCGAAGCGCTGCTCATGGGGGATAAGGGAAGCGAGTAGCCCAGGTTGCGGCGGGGCCGGGCGGCGGCCAAGGCTCTCTAGAAGTCTTCGGGGGAAACCTCTTCCAGGAAATTCCTGAACTCTTTCACGATCTCCTCGGCGTCCTCGATCTCCTGGTCGAACTCGATGCCGTTGGACTCGAGCAGCTCCGTGGAGGCGAAGATGGGCGCGTCTGTGCGCACGGCGACCGCGATGGCGTCAGACGGGCGCGAGTCCACGTCGATCTCGTCGCCGCCGGACTTCAACCGGAGAATGGCATAGAACGTGTTTTCTCGCAGTTCGGTGACCAGGACCTGCTCCACGCTCGCGGATAGGTTCCCTATGACCGAAGTGAGCAAGTCGTGGGTCATCGGGCGCGGCAGCTCTGCGTTCTGCAGTTTCATGAGGATGGCCGCCGCCTCGGGGTGGCCGATCCAGATCGGCAGGAACCGATTCTTGCCTTCGACCTTGAGCAGAACGATGGGTTGCTTGTTGGTGACGTCGAAGCTGACGCCATAAACAACGACTCTTTCGAAACCTTCCATGCTTCCCCCGAGCGGGTCGACATCACTAGGTTACCCTCACTGAGCGCAGTCGTCACCTATTTGCAACACCCGATGGGCCGGCCGGAGTCTTCCTTGACATCAATAGGAATGCCGGTAAACTACCGGCGCATGGGCCTATAGCTCAGTTGGTTAGAGCGCACCCCTGATAAGGGTGAGGTCAGTGGTTCGAATCCACTTAGGCCCACCTATCACGGGGTCCCGGCCCGAAGGTTCCAGATTGTCGTCGTGGGGGATTAGCTCAGTTGGGAGAGCGCCGCCTTTGCACGGCGGAGGTCGTCGGTTCGAGCCCGATATCCTCCACCTCACTTCGAGAAGACAGGGGACCGCTCGTGATGTTTCGCCGCATCCTTGTCACGACGGACGGCTCGGAAGCCTCTCTCAGAGGCGTCAGAGCCGCGCTCGAGATCGTGGAGCATTACAGCGCGGAGTTCGTGGTGCTCACCGTGGTCCCGGTCTCGCAGTCGGTGGCGATCGCAGCCCATTTGGACGAGCGGGTGGTGGAGGAGTATGTCGAGCGCATAGCGCAGGAGGGACTGCGGCCGGCACTCGACCTTCTGCGCGAGCGCGGAGTGGGCGCGGAAGTCAAAGTGGTGGTCGGCTCGCCGGCAGAGGTGATCCTCGCCGAGGCGGGGAGTTGTCGCGTCGATCTAGTGGTGATGAGCCGAAGGAACTGGGCGGAAGTCAAAGAGCTGGTCCTGGGCAGCGTCAGCGAGCGAGTGGCCCGCCACATCGAGGTCCCGTTGCTGCTGGTGCCCTAGGAGGCATCCGCCCCGGGTCCTTCGGCCGCGCCGGTGATCCGGAAATCCTCCACAAGTAGAACAGGCACCATGCTACCGGTGAGAAAACGGGTGCCGTATCCCGGCCCGCCGGAGACCAGCCGGACGGTGTCACCGATGGCGACCGTCCGCTGGAGAAGCCCGTCGACTGAGTCGATCCACCTCACGTCACCGACCGGCTCCCCTAGCACTCCGTTCTCTATGAGGAACGTCCCGTCTCTCGTCATGCCGGTAAGCATCGTCGTACCGGGATCGATCTCGTTGACATAGTGAAAGCGGGAAACGAGAAGGCCGTGGTCCACCGAGCGGATCAGGTCGTGCCGGGTCCGGTCGCCCGGCTCAAGCACCAGATTGAGCGGCATCGGACCGTGGACATTGGGGGCGGGCAGTGCGTGGCCGGTGCTGACCCGCCCTTCGCGTGAGGCAGTCTGCGTATCGTAGGCCACCTGTCGGACCACTCCCGCGTCTATGAAAGAAACCGGAGCCTTCGGCACTCCTTCGAAATCGAAAGACACGTTCGCGCCTCTTGTGTCGAAGGGATCGTCTCGCAAAGTAACATGACCGGGGTATCGCTTTTCCCCCAGGCGGCCGTTGTAAAGACTGCGGCCCTCCAGGTAGGCCAGCCCATTCAGGGCTCCCAGGGAGAGGAACTCGAGCATCTCCCAAACGGCGTCTTCTTCGAGGACCACCGTGTATTGTCCGGGAGGGAGTGTGCGGCGCCGCCCCGCCGGAGTCTTGCTGAGCGCCCGGAACGCGAGCGACTCGTGGTCCAGCTCGCTCCAGTCGCGGTGCGCCAGTGACGCATAGCCGCTGCACTCGTTCCTGCGGGCCACCAAAGACATCCACCCGTCTGTGAACGGCTGGTATGCGTGGACGCCGTGCGAGTTGCATATCGCGAGCTCGGATGTGGCCGAGGTGACAACACCGAAGCCCTCGGTACCCACACTTTCCAGTAGGCCGGCGATCTGGGCTACCGCTTGCGCTCGCTCGCCTGGGCCGATCTCCGCGGTCGACTCGTAATAGGTGTTCTGCTCGTGGTACGGAGCGGCAGGCGGTGCCGGGAGCCCGGCAAAAGCCGCGTCGTCTGCGCCCTGCCGGGCGAGGGAGACCGCTCGGTCGGCCAGCTCCCGGACGGCGCGCTGATCGACCTGGTTGCTACTGGCGACGGCGACTCGTCGTCCGACCACTGCCCGCACGCGCAGCTCTGTGTTTCGCTCCGCCACGTTCTGGTGTATCCGGTTGTGCGCGTAGCGGGTAAGACCCGAGTCCTCGGTCATCAGCACGGCCTCGGCCTCCGTGGCACCGACGCCCAGTGCGGACTTGACGGCGGTGGAAGCTGCGTCCAGGCACCGCTCTCTACCGAAAAGTGCCATCTCTCACGCACCCTTCGGAGCGCGACCAGCGACGCTCCGGCCTGGGATCCCTACGCGCACGTCGCGGAACCGGGCGGGCGCGGCGCCGTGACCGATATGGGCCACTTGGCCGGGCTCGCCCTTGCCGCAGTTGGCCACGCCAAAGAGCCGCCATTCTTTCGGTCCGCACACTGCATCGCAAGAACGCCAGAAGGCGGGCGTGGTGCCCGTGTATGTGCAGTCGCGCAGCATCCGTCCCAGGCGGCCGTTCTTGATCTCCCACCCGATCTCGGTGGCGAACTGGAAGTCGAGGCGCAGATCGTCGATGCTCCAGCTCTTGTTGGTGGACAGGAGCACGCCTTCTTTCACGTCGGAGATCAGCTGCTCTAGGGAGCCCTGTCCAGGCTGGATGCTGATGTTGGTCATCCGGATGAGAGGCAGGCGGTTCCAACTGGACGCGCGCATCGCGCCGGAGGATGTTTGGCCAAGGATGGGGGCGGTCTCTCGCGAGGTGAGAAAACCGCTCAGCACTCCGTGGTGGACCAGCACGTTCCTCTGGGCAGGCACGCCTTCGTCGTCGAAGGGGGCCGAGCCCACCCCGGATGGCAGGGTAGCATCGGCCACGATGGTCACGTGCTCCGAGCCCAGACGGAAGTGGCCAAGGTATTCCGGTTTGAGGAAACTGCCGCCGGCGTAGCTGATCTCGCTGCCGAGAACACGGTCGAACTCCGTAGGGTGGCCGACCGATTCGTGTAGTTGAAGAGCCATCTGATCGGCGTCCAAGATGACGGTGGTCACTTGGTCGGGGCACCGCGTTGCCGTGAGAAGAGCCACGGCCTCTTCGGCCAGGCGCGGCGCATTCTCCGCAAATCCGAAGCCGCGCACGACCTCGAACCCTCCCTGGTTCCAGCTTCCATGACCCGCGGAAGGATAAGACCGAGTCTGCACGTCGCCGGCCGCCACCGCGGTGGCTTCAATGCCGCCGCCTGTCTCGGTGCGGGTCTGACTGATCAGCGCTCCCTCGGTAGACGCGAACACTTTCTGCTCGCGCAGCGCCCCGAACTTGCCCACGGCTAAGCTGACGCCCGGGCTACGCAGACCTTCCGTCGCCCCGAGCAGAAACTCCACCTTGTCCTCCGGAGACATCGAGAATGGATCCTCCAGACAGCGGCCGACCATGTCCTCTTTGCGGACTCCTTGAGGAGCCAGGCGCGCGCGGGCCCCCCCGAGGCTTTCGGATGCGGACGCGATCTCGAGAGCCTGTGCCACCACTTTGCCGGCGCGTTCCGGCGTGAGCTCGCTGGCGCCTGCGAACCCCCAGTAGCCGTTCAGAAGCAATCGAACGCCGAAGCCCACATCTTCTTCGTCGGACCAGGCCTCCAGCCGCCCGTTCTTGACCTGGATGCCTTCCTGTCGACGTCGCACGACGCGGACATCGGCGTAGTCAGGGCGCGAGCGGCTGAGCAGATCTAGGACTAAAAGTGCGAATTCCTTCATTGCACTATTTTACCCCGGTAACGCGGGCTTTCTCGGCCACTTAGGCCGCCCTCCGTTTCAATTACTATGTTTAGCAATAAGCATTGCAAAACGTCTGCAGACCTCTTATACTGCAAGACAGATTACATGAATAGCCTGACCACAGCCTGGCTCCTTCCTCGCAACGAGCATCGAAAGGCTCGGGCCCGGCTCCTTCTCCTGGGGGCACTAGGCTTGATCGGACCCCCTCTTTCTGGTGTACGTTCGCCGATTCTCTGGATGTTCTACCTCCTGTTCCTGCTACTGTATTCCCTCTGGACCCTCCGCCTTACCGCCGTCTTTCATTCCGACCGCCGCCTTGGGTATCTGCTCTGTCTCACCGACTTCGCCATCCTCCTCCCCCTCTTTGTCTGGAGTAGCCACGTTCCCCTGCGGGTTGTCATCTCGGGGGTGTGGGTAGGCGGGTTCGCCGTCAGTGTCGGGCTCTCTCGCCGCGAGCGAGTCCAGGAGGTCCGGTCGGGGGAATATCCCGCACGGATGGAGGACGCTGGCGTGTCGCCCGAGATCGAGGACCTGGACGCTGCCCTGCGCGCCCGGATGCGGCTCTTCGCCACTCGCGGATCCACGTTCAGCCTTGTTCTGGTGCAGTTGGTGCGCTTCGAGGAGACCGTCTTCTATTACGGGGATCTGGTGGCCCAACACACCTTGACCGCGGTGACCCGGCGCGCGATGCGTCATCTCGGGCCTGACGCTCAGCACTTCCATCTCCCTGGTGGCCGCATCGCCTTCCTCTTCTCGGGCGACCCCGCCCAGGCGATCTTGGCGGCCGAGATGGTCGGTCGCAAGGTGGGCGAGCATCTCGTCGATGGCCGGCGGATCGAATGTCTGGTAGGTTGCGCGTCGGCCCCAAGCGACGGCCTCGATGCAGACGAGCTGTTGCAGGTGGCTGAGGACGGCGCGTTCAGCACGGCTGCTTTCCGCCGCGTCGCCTCCCCGCACGAGCCCATGCCCGAGCGCGCCAAGGCTGCCGTCGGCTAGACTTTCGCCGCTGGGTGCTGTGGTACAGTTCCGCCATGGATCTGAAGGCCAAGACCATCGGCGTGCTCATGGGCGGATTGTCCGGGGAGCGGGAGATCTCTCTCATCTCAGGCGAGAATTGCGTCCGCGCATTGCAGTCCCGGGGATACCGGGTGGTCCGCATCGACGCTCTTCATGATGTCGCCCAACGGTTGCGCGATAACAACGTAGAGATCGCGTTCCTGGCTCTCCACGGCCGCTATGGTGAAGACGGCACCATCCAGGGGCTGCTTGAAGTGATGGGCATCCCTTACACGGGTTCCGGAGTGCTGGCCTCCGCCCTCGGCATGAACAAGATCTCCGCCAAGAAGATCGCCCGATCCAGCGGTGTCCCCACTCCGGATTTCTGCGAGATAGACCCCGAGGAGCCTGCCGGCGAGATCGCCGCGCGCATCGGAGCCACCCTTGGCTCCCCGGTGATGCTCAAGCCGGTCAACGAAGGCTCAAGCCTCGGCGTTGTCAAGTGCAAGGATCGTGCTGAGCTGCCGTCGCTGGTGGAGCGGCTACGCTCCGAGTTCGGCCCGATCTTCGCCGAGCGTTTCGTAGCCGGGACCGAGATCACAGTCGGGGTGCTCTACCGCGATGGCCAGTTGATTGCCCTGCCGGTTTTGGAACTCGTTCCCAAAAGAGAGTTCTATGACTACGAGGCCAAGTACACGGGCGGCATGACCGATTTCATCCTGCCGGCCCGGCTCGACCCCATCGCTTACGAACAGTCGCAGCGCCTCGCGATCGCAGCTTTCCGGGCAATAGGCTGTCGCGGATACGGCCGCGTCGACCTTATGGTCGATGCCGCCGGCACCCCATGGTTCGTGGAGGTGAACACTCTGCCGGGCATGACCGAGTTGTCGGACCTCCCCGCGCAGGCTGCGGCGGCAGGACTCTCGTACGAAGACCTGGTGGAGACGATCCTCCACACGGCTTTGACGTAGATTGAGTCACGGGCCGGGAGACGGCAATAGCCTGAGAGAGCTGCTGGGGGCGCTCGCCGCTGGGGATCTGGATGTGGAGGGAGCGCTCCAGAGACTCCGCCTGTTCCAGGTGTCGCAGTTGGGCGATTTCGCGCGATTGGATAGCGGTCGCATCCTGCGCAAAGGCGTGCCCGAGGTCGTCTATGCCCCTCGCAAGACCGACAACCAGCTGGAGGCGATAGTACGTCACTTCGTGGAGGCGCGTGGGCTCGCCTTGGTGAGCCGGCTCGAGGCGGCAAGAGCGGACCTGCTCCGGAGCAAGCTGGAGTCCGAGGGCGGATATGAGGGTCTTGGTTTCGACTATGACCCGGAAGCCGCGGTGCTCGCAGTCACCACCACCTCCTACCGTCCGCCCGAACCGAGGGGGTATATCGGGCTCTTGACGGCCGGCACGTCCGACATCCCGGTGGCCGAAGAAGCGGCTCTTGTGGCAGAACACATGGGCTGTCACGTGGAGAGGGGATACGACGTCGGCGTGGCCGGTGTCCACCGGCTGCTGGAGCCTCTCTCCCGGATGATCGAGGCCGGCGCCGACGTCTTCGTGGTGGCGGCCGGCATGGAGGGTGCCCTGCCGTCGGTGGTTGGGGGGCTTGTGGACGTCCCGGTGATAGGGGTTCCTACGTCGACCGGTTACGGCATGGGCGGAGACGGCACTGCAGCGCTTTGTTCCATCCTCCAGAGTTGCTCTCCAGGGGTCGTGGCCGTGAATATCGACAACGGGGTGGGAGCGGGCGCCGCCGCGGCCCTCATCGCGCGGAGGCACACCACCGACTAGGCCGGCTCGCCGCGGCTGCTGTGTCACTGGAAAGCGGCCCGTCACGATTGACGAAGGTGAAGCTTTGGAGATAGGCAAGGACCGAGAGCCGCGGCTTCAGGTGGGAGGCCAAGAGCCCTTCCCCATCAGCCACGCGGTGGTGGACAGGGACGTGCTGCAATCTCGCCTGAGGCACATCACCCGGGAGGACGGAATGCCGGTCGTGCTGCCGGTGGGGTCGCGGGTGACTCTTTGGTCTGGGCCCGCCGTACTTTTCGTGGGCATCGTGGAGGAAGACCAGAGCGTCGTCGATCTTCTCTCCGCTCAACCCGACCCAGGCGAAGACTTCTTGGACATCTGAGCGGGCCATGGAGCTGGAGATCTGACGGGAGATCCAGCGGGACCGTCTAGCGAGTCTTGTCGCCGGCCGAGGCGCCGGCGCAGCGGCCGCCCTTCGCGATCAG
>JADGPI010000131.1 GCA_017882525.1 Thermoleophilia bacterium | reverse complement strand
CGAATCGCGGAAGTGCTCGGCGGCGTCCTTGTGGAGATGCCAGTGCATGCCGGTAGTGCGCGCGTCGTACACCTGCAGCCGGTACATGCCCATGTTGCGCCGGCCGGTGAGCGGGTGCTTGGTGAAAACCAGCGGTAGTGTTATGTAAGGTCCACCATCCAAAGGCCAGCACGTGAGGACGGGCAGGACGCCCAGATCCACCTGGTCGCCGGTGAGCACAACCTCCTGGCACGCGCCGTCCTTCACGGTCCGCGGTTGGAGCGCAGCGAGATCCTTCAGCCTCGAGAGAGCCTTGAGCTTCTGCCACGCGGTGTCGGGAAGGTTGGGTGAAGCCAGTTGCTCGATGCGCGAAGCCAGACTCTCGTACGAGTCCGTGCGCAAGGCCAGGCACATCCGCGCGTCACTCCCGAACTGATTTATGAAGATAGGCACCCGATGGCCCTTGGGGCGGGTGAATAAAAGCGCGGGTCCGCCCGCTTTGCTCACCCGGTCGGCGATCTCGGTGATCTCGAGAACCGGATCGACCGGAGTGTCGATCATGGTCAGCTCGCCTCGGTCCCGCAGAACCTTTATGAAATCGCGCAGGTCCTTCATCGCATCCGTTCTTATAGCGCGAGCCCTGCCGCCCACCACGGGGCGCGGCGCTCGGGGTCAGTCCTGAAGCTATCCTGATAGATAGAAACTGATGACCATGAGCTCGGTGGAGAGGTCGAGCTGATGGATGAAAACCCCGGGCGCCGGAGAGAGGCGCACGGGCGCGAAATTGAGGATGCCCTTGACTCCAGCCTCGATGGCCTGGGCCGCGACCTCTGCAGCCGCCTCCGCGGGCACTGCCAGAACCACGATGGGAATCTCGTTGTCGCGGATGAAGTCCGCCATCTCGTCCGCCGGGCGGACTACCAGGCCGTTGATCTCCTTGCCCGCCGAACCATCGGCGCGGTCGAACACCCCGACACACTTGAAGCCTTCTTCCGCGAACCCACGGTACCGGGCGAGTGCAGTCCCCAGTTGACCTGCGCCCACGATCACCATAGTCCATTCCCGGTCTATCCCGAGACAGCGCGATAGCTCGCCGATGAGGAAGCGCACGTCGTATCCAACGCCTCGGACCCCGAATTCACCGAAGTAACTGAGATCCTTGCGAATCTGGGCGGCGTTCGCACCGAGACGGTCCGCCAATTCCCTGGAAGAAACGCGGGTCGTGTCTTCCTTCTCGAGACGGTGCAGTAACCTCAAGTACCGGGCAAGGCGAGGCACCGCGACCTGCGGGACGTTCGCCCGTGCGGCGGGCCTGTTCGTATTCTGATTGCGTGGACTGATGAATGCCCTCCTCTCCCCTTGCGATGCCTGTTGGCACCGTTCCCCCTGAGGGAGCCGAACTTACGCGGGAGTGTAGCACAGGAGTTGTGAAAAATGAATCAAAGTCGGAGATCCCAGGGCGAAACGGTTGCGGGGTGCCGGACAGCGAGGTCGGGAGACGTTTAGGCGGGCGGCACTTCGAGAGCGCCCGAGTACACCTGAAGCGTTTCCTCAGCGGCCTTGGCCCAGGGGAATTGTGCCGATTGCCTCAGGCCCTCCTGCCGCAAAGACTCGTAGAGGAGGCGATCGGTGAGAACGCGGGAGATTGCTTCCACGAGTTGATCGGGCGACGTGGGATTGAAGAGCATCGCCGCGCGCCCCGTGACTTCCGGCAAAGACGACGAATTCGAGACGACACAGGGGGTCCCGCAGGCCATCGCCTCTAGAGGTGGCAGACCGAAGCCTTCGTAGAGGGAAGGAAACACGAATACCGTGGCCGCGGAATAGACCGCCGCCAGATCGCCATCCCGGATGAAGCCGGGGAAGACGACCTGTTCTTTCAGCCCGTGTCGCTCGACCTCTCGTTTGACGGAGCGAAACTCGCCGGTCTGGCTGCCCGCGAGCACTAAAGGCAACGGCTCAGCCAAACGTTGTGGCAACCGGGTCCAGCCCTGAACCAAGAGATCGAGATTCTTCTCTGGCCGAAAGTCCCCAACCCAGAAGGCGAACCGATCCGGCAGACTGTAGCGATGTCGGACGGCCGCCAATGTGGCCTCGTCCTCGATCGGGTGGAACTGCTCGGCCACTCCGTTATGGATGACCCGCACCCGGGCCGGATCGACCCCCGCGTATGCGCTCAGCGCAGAGAGAGATATCTGAGAAACGGTGATCAGATAACTTGCTTCGGCGAGTGTGCGGTTCAATTGGCGCTTGTAACGGATCCGTAGCCAAGGATTGTGCAGGCTGCGCGGGTAGATCAACGGTACGACGTCGTGGATGGTCGCGACCAAGGGCATCGTGAGTCTGGAGGGAGCCCAAGCGCTGGGGACGTGTAGGAGATCCACGCGGGACTCCTCGACAAGCGCCCTGAAAGCACCACTGGAACGCGCCGCCAGCGGGTTCCAATTGGCCGAAACAAAGGTGAAACCATCCGCGGAGGGAAGGGTCTCCTTCTCTTCGTCCTGACAAAAAACGACGAATTCGTGACCGGATGACGCGAACTGACGGAGCAAGTTCCGGGAATAAGTCCCGATGCCACGGTATCGGATGGCCCTGGCGTCGAACCCTACCCTCACTTAGTCCTCCTCCAGCAGGTCGTCCCCGCGAGCTCGACGGCTCTCAAGAGCTGACGTGAGACAAGGATCACATGCGGTGTTACGGTAATTCTAGCAGAAGGGCCATCTCAACCTTGCAGCTTTCCCTGCCGACATTATAGAATGAGTGCAAGTTTGTTATCAGAGTGAAGGGGTTAGCGCGTGCCGAACGGTTTCACTCCAGAAGACCCGGCTCATGAAGCCGAACGCAGCGCAATCCTACAGAAGGCTCGTCGCATCCTCGAGGAGCACAAGCTCGAGATAACGAAGAATTGGCTCAGTCGGCTCATCACCCAGATCGATGACCTCGGTGCGTTGGAGCATTTTCCCACGCAGGAGAGCATCCGCACTTCCGTCGAGCTCATCGAGGGGCTGGGAGCCTGCCTCGACGACGAGCGGGTGTTGGAGCAGTTCGAGCCCGGAGGCCACTACTACAAACAGGCCGGCACTCTCGGCCTCCTGGGTCAGGACGATCGCGGGAACATCACGTCTCTGGCTCATAGCCTCGACGCTCTTGAAGATGCTATGTGGGAGCGCATTTCCGCCGGCATGCGCCAGCAGGACCGCGACCTCCTCAAGCTGGTGCGCATCTTGCGATCGGGCCTCCAAAGGATCATGGCAGCCGCCGCCGAGTCGTACCACGTCCAGTCGAGCGCGGAACTCGATCGGCTCGCACACACCGATACGCTCACCGGTCTTCACAATCGCCGATACCTGGATCAGGAACTGGCGCGGCACATCGAGCTCTACAAGCGCTACCGGCATCCGTTCGCGTTGCTCATGCTCGATTTCGACAACCTCAAATGGGTGAACGACACCTTTGGGCATGCCGCCGGAGATTCCGCGCTCCAGCATCTGGCGACGCTCATGCAGATGAACGTGCGGGATGTCGATATCCCCTGCCGCTTCGGCGGCGACGAGTTCATCGTCCTGATGCCCGAAGCCGAGAAGAGTGCCATCCAGCAGGTCGGGCGAAGAATAGCCGAGTCGGTATCCAAGACTCGGTTCAAGATCGGCCGGTCTTTCGCCAGCCTGCAGGTGAGCTACGGTATCTCATCTTGCCCGGAAGACGGGGTGGAATTGGAAGCCCTGCTCCAGGAAGCGGACGCGAGCCTCTATCGGGCAAAAGAACACAAAGAGGACCGGCCGGCGAGACAGGGCTAGACGGGTTGCTTCAGGCAATCCCCGCCGGCGGCCGCATCCAGGATCGCCGGTGAAGCGCACTCATATGCTTCCCCTCTGAGAGTCTCCACGGCGTGCTTCAACGCCGGCGCGATAACCGTGAAGTGCTCCCGGCAGGCTTTGGGGCTGCCCGGCATGTTGATGATCAGCGTCCTCTTGCGCACCACTGCGACCGCCCGGCTCAGCATCGCATGAGGAGTCACCGCGAAGGAGGCCGCGCGCATGGCTTCGGCAAAACCGGGGACCAACATGTCCGCCACGGCGAGTGTCGCTTCCGGGGTGCGGTCCCGCGGCGCCAGCCCGGTCCCCCCTGTGGTCAAGACCAGGTCTATCTCTCCACTGTCTGCGAGGGACGCGAGGAGCTCCTCCATCTGAGGCTGCTCGTCCGGCACGACCTTGGCCGCCCCCACGTCGGCGCCGAGCTGCCGGAGCAGCTCCACGAGAGTGGGTCCCGACGCGTCCTCGCGGAGCCCCACACTGGCTTTGTCGCTCGCGGTCACCACGGCCGCCCGCAGGGCGCGAGCCGCGCTCGGGGGAATCTCGTTCACGACGTTGGGCCCATCGCGCGCACCTGGACGGAATCTCCCGCGACTACCCGGCCACCGCGCAACACCCTCACGAAGATGCCTTCGCGGGGCATGACGCAGTCGCCCGCCTGCTCGTAGATGGCGCAGCGCGAGTGGCATTCCTTGCCGATCTGGGTCACCTCCACCAAGGCCTCACCCATGTCCATCGTCGTCCCAATAGGGAGCGTTGCCACCTCGATGCCCTGGGTGGTGATGTTCTCGGCGAAATCGCCTGCTTTCACCGTCAAGCCCTTGGCGACCATCTTGTCAATCGACTCCTGGGCAAGCAGGCTCACCTGCCGGTGCCAAGGACCGGCGTGGGCGTCGCCGGCGATGCCGTGCTCCACCTCCAGGCATACCTCGTCCACCGGTTTCTTGCGCTCACCCTTGGCCTCGCTCACGTTCACCGACAAGACGGTGCCGCGTGAGCCGAAGGAGTGGGCGCCGGGGGCGCCGGTTTCCTCAGTTCCTGCCTCGGGGCCCTTGAGCGCACCGCCGCCCTCGAGCGGGCGTATGTAGTGCTCTTTGCCCCCGGTCTTCTCCAACAGGCGGATGTCTCCGATGGTCATGCCGCGGTCCACCGCCTTACACATGTCGTAGATCGTGATGGCGGCGACGGCGGCCCCGGTCAGAGCTTCCATCTCCACTCCAGTGCGGTCCTCGGTGCGAGCCACACACTCGATGTCCAGTCGCGCCTCGGCCTCGACCACAGCGAACGAGATATCGAGATGCGTCAGCGAGAGCGGATGGCACAAAGGTACCAGCTCCGACGTGCGCTTCGCCGCCATGATGCCGGCGATCCGGGCCACCGCCAGGACGTCCCCTTTGGGAAGCGCCTGTTCCCGCAGGAGACGCACGGTCTCCGCCGCCATCCATACCCTTGCGCCCGCCCGAGCCAGGCGCTGAGTGGGTGTCTTGCCGCCCACGTCGACCATGTGCGCTTCGCCCGCCGCGTCGACATGCGTGAGAGCCGGCTTCTCTTCCATCTCAGCCCCCTACCTGTGACATGCCCCGGCTGGCGCGTCCGGTCTCGACGTCCTTGTCGAACGACTTACGTTCGAGCGACTCTCTGATGCGGTCGACCACTCGCTGGCCGTCCCGGGCCTGCACGGCATCCTTCACGTCTATCTCTTCACTTGAGAACAAGCAGTTCTTCAGCCGGCCGTCGGACGTGAGGCGGAGCCGGTTGCACTCGGAACAGAAATGACCGGAAACCGAGCCGATGAAGCCGACGGTGCCTGCATGACCGGGGAACCGGTAGTAGCGGGCCGGGCCCCAGCCCATGGGAGAGGCGTCCGTCATCAGCTCCCCGGAGCCCTCCCTGCCGAGTTTCTGCAGGGCAGCCATGACCTGGTCCTTTGTCAAGGAGTCGCTCGTAGAACGAGGTCCGCAGCCGCCCACAGGCATCCATTCGATGAAACGGACGTGCAGGGGCAGTTCCCGCGTCATGGCGACAAAATCGGGCAGTTCTGGGAGAAGGTCGGGCATCATGACCACGTTGAGCTTCACCGGGCAAAGGCCGAACCGCAGAGCCGCCTCCACACCCGCCACGGCCTCGCTCAGCAACCCCCCGCGCGTGAGCTCCCGATACCGCCGCGGGTCGAGAGAGTCCAGGCTAATGTTGACTCGGTTGAGACCGGCCGTCTTCAGCTCCTCCGCAAACCGCGGCAGCAGCACGCCGTTCGTGGTGAGGGAGATGTCGTGGATCTCGGGGATGGCGCGGATCATGGCCACAAGTGAGGGCAGTCCTTTGCGCACGAGCGGCTCGCCGCCGGTGATGCGCACTTTGGAGATGCCAACCTCCACGGCCGCTTTCACAAAGAACGCCATGTCTTCGTACGACAGCACTTGCTCGTGCGGGATCGACTGCACCCCTTCCGGCGGCATGCAGTACACGCAACGGAAGTTACATCTGTCCGTTACGGACAGACGAAGATAGTCAACCGTTTGCCCGGCAGGCGGATTCATCGCGGAATCAAGACTCCTAGCCTCACAAGCGCCCGGACAGCCCCGTGCGCACCGATCTCAACGTGCCACCCTGGCCGTTATACTTCGGGAAAGTATACGCTCTTCCACGAGATCGGCCAGTCCACGAAAGTCCTCCAGAGCGAACTGAGGCACCGGGTAGCTCGGGAAAGGCTGATCGCTCGTGATGCCGATCAGTTCGTCGGGCGTGCTGACCAAGTCCGTGCTCCGCGCCTGCCGGGACACCTCGATCTTGGGCGCGTCTTGACGCTTGAAACCCTCCGTGATCACGAGATCCACCGGTTCCCGGATCTGACGGACGAGCTCGCCCAACGGCCGTTCCTCGGCTGTCCCGTTCAGCCACACGTATTTGTCAGGAGAGGCGATACCCACCACCTCCGCCCCCAGCTCGCGAAAGCGATACGAATCCGTGCCCGGGATGTCCACATCGAAGCCGTGAGTGTCGTGCTTCAGCACTGCCACTCGGTAACCCCGCGCCCGCAGTTCCCCTATCACGCCCAGCAGCACGGTCGTCTTGCCCGACTTCTTCTTGCCTATGAAAGACACTATGGGTAGCGGGCTCTGGTCCATGAAGGCACGGATCTCGGGTCGCAGCGCGGCGCGCCACGCTTCCCCACTCGCCTGGCCCATGCGAGAGCGGGCGGCGTCCAATTCCTCGGGGGTATTGACGTTCAGGAACAACTCGTCGACATCTCCGAATTCAGCGGGATCCATATCCAGATAGCCCGTGTTCAGATCAGGATAGATATCGAAAATGCGGCGGCCTCCAGAGGCGATGAAGTCGCGATAGGCAGAGACCGTACCTTTGCCGTACACGGCGCAAAGCGGTTGCAGATAGCCCCCGTGCCGGGGCACGAATACGTCGTAGCCCGTGGACAGCTCGGCAAGCGCCCATAGGACGCGCGCGGTGACGAACGGCATGTCACAGGCCAGGCAAAGCACCCGCTCCGTCGGCGACGCGAGGACCGCCGTGTAGACACCCACCGCCGATCCCCCTTCGGGCAGCGCATCGTTGATCACCGGCAGCCCGAGATTCTCGAACCGGGACGGTTCTTTAGCCACGACGTAGACATGAGAGAAGAGCGGCGCGGTCCGATCGCGCATCCATTCGAGCAACGTGCCGTTCTCAAAAGGTGCAAAGGCCTTGTCCTCACCCATCCGTGTCGAGCGGCCTCCGGCCAGCAACGCCAGAGAGATGTCCGAACGGTATGGGCGCCAGAAAGGCGATGCCGGTTGCCCAGAGGCAGCCTGGATGCCGTCCTGGGTATCGTCTCTGTCGTTCATGACCTTCTTCGATCCTCCGACTCAGCCGCGCAGCACGTGCAGTGCCGCCGCTTTGGCACTAGCGACAACTGGAACGCCCGGGGCGAGAGCCAATTCCTCTGCTGAGGCCCGGGTGATAAGAGAGATTACCTCACCTTCGCCGCCGAAGAGTGGAGCCACTCCCGGCCCGGCGTCCACTCTCACCACCACCCTGGCCAGAGGACCGACCCGGGTCACGTTCTCCACCACCCCAGGCCAGTGGTTGCGCACGCTGGACGCGGGCCGGACAGCGCTGTCTGGGCCCGGTAGCGACAAGGCGACATCCTCCGGTCGGATCGCGAAAGCCACCTCCATGCCCACATCCGCGTCCGAAACGATCTCCGCGTGGATCCCAGCACCCGTACGAACGTGGCAGAGCCCCTGTGCACATCCCACGACCTCACCGCGCCATATGGTCTCCGCGCCCGTGAAATCGGCGACAAATGCGTTCTGCGGAGCCGTGAACACCTCGCTGGGAGTGCCCACCTGGACGATCTTGCCGTCGTTGATTACGCACACCCGCTGGGCAAGCGCCAGCGCCTCATTGTGCTCGTGGGTGATGATGATCACAGTGGCGGAAAGGGTGTTGACCACGCGGCGGAGGTCCTCGCGAAAGCGACGGCGGACGTGTACGTCCAGATTGCTGGTGGGCTCGTCGAGAAACAGGATCTCCGGCTCCAGGACCAAGGCGCGGGCCAGCGCGACCCTCTGCAGCTCCCCGCCGGACAGCGTGCGCATGTCCGCGGCGGCGAGGGCGGAGACCCCCATGAAATCGAGGGTCTCCTCGACCTTGCGTTTGACTTCCTTCCTAGGCAGGTGCCGGAAACGGAGCCCAAAGCCGACGTTGTCCACCACAGAACCTTGAAATAGAAGCGGTCGCTGGAAGACCGCGGCGGTACGCCGCCGGGCGGCAAGGTCGCGCACGTCCACCTTCTTGCCGAAGTGACTGATGGAGCCGGCATCGGGCCGCTCGAGAAGCGCCAGCAAGCGAAACAATGTCGTCTTTCCTGCCCCGTTCGGCCCAAGGATCGCGAGGACCTCACTCTCCTCAACGCGAAACTCGTCCACCGAGACGACCATACGCTCACCGTACTTCTTCACCAAGCCGGAAGCCTCGATGGCCGGCGGTCGCGCCCCCGGGGCGCCGGTCACAGTCTCGCTCTCCGCGCTTATGATTGCAGCCACCTTCGCCGGACCCCCTGTTGGGTCTTGGTGAGAAGAAGCGTGATGACGAAGGCGAGCACCAATAGGATGATCCCGAACGCCATCGCTACCGCGTACTGGCCCTGGCGCACCAGAGCCATGAGAGCGGTCGTCATGGTGCCGGTCTGGTTGTGACCGTCGATCGAGAGGTTGCCGCCCACCATCTGCACGGCTCCCACCTCGCTGATCGCCGCGCCGAACCCCGCCACGATGGCGGCCAGCAGCGAGACACGGGCCTCACGCAAGACCAGCCACGTGGTCTGCCGACGGGACGCGCCGAGCCCCAGGGCCTGCAACCTGACGTCCTTCGGGATCGACCCCACCGCGGCCATTGTGATAGCGGCGATGACAGGCGCGGCGATGATCGTCTCGGCCATGACCATGGCGGGCACCGAATACAGCCACCCAAGAGATCCCAGAGGACCCTGACGAGACAACAGCATGAACACGAACAGACCCACGACCACCGGGGGAAGCATCAGCCCCAGGTTCAGGATGGAAGCGGCAACGCCCCAGCCTGCGAACCGCTTGAACCCCATCCAGGTGCCTATCGGGATGCCGACGATCATGCCGATCGCCGTGGCCAGCCCGGCGACCCGGAGCGACATCAGCATCACCTCGTAGACGTACCTGTCGCCCGAGATGAGCAGGTGGAACGCCTGCTTTATCGCCTCCCAGAAAAGGCCCACTATTCTGCCGTCCTACGTAGAAATGGGGCGCCTCGCCACATGGCGAGGCGCCCCACCATACCACCGACCTACTGGACTTGTCCCGCGTTCGGCACGAAGAGTTGGCGACCGTACTTGTCGACGCCGAACGTGCCGATGACGTTCTTCTGAACGTCCGCGGAAACGATCCAGTTCATGAAATCGTTGGCGCCTTGCACGGTCTTCGCCGCTTTGCACGTGATCACGTGGTATTGGTTGAAGAGCGCCTTGTCACCTTCTACCAAAACCTCCAGCTTGAGAGACGCCTTCTTGGCCAGATACGTGGCGCGGTCGGAGAGCGTATATCCGGCCTTCTGGTCGGCTATCGTGAGCGTCTCGCCCATGCCTTGGCCGGTCTTTACGTACCACGCGCCCGTGGGGGTAATGCCCGCGGCCTTCCAGATAGTCAGTTCCTTGGCGTTGGTGCCCGAGTTGTCTCCCCGGGTGTAGAAGGTGGCTTTCGCCGCCGCGATCTTCTTGAAGGCTTCGGCCGCCGAGGTGAGACCCTTGATCTTGGCAGGATCGGACGCCGGCCCGACGATGATGAAGTCGTTGTACATGACGGCTTTACGATCGACGCCGTACCCTTTGGTCATGAAATCCAGCTCCGCCGCCGGGGAGTGAACCAAAAGCACGTCGGCATCTCCATTCTGGCCGAGCGTGAGCGCTTCGCCGCTGCCAACGGCCACTACCTTCACGTTGTACTGCGGGAATGCCTTGGTGAAGGCCGGGATGAGCACATCGAACAGGCCCGAATCCTGAGTCGAGGTGGTAGACGCCAATACCAGGTCCGACTTGGCGACAGTGGTAGATGTGTCGGTCGGGCCGGATGTGGTGGTGGCTCCGGATGTTGTGGTGACGCCTTGCGTGGTAGTCACCGCTTGCGACGTGGTCGTTGCAGAACCGCTCCCGCAACCCCCCGCCACCAACGCCAGCGCGAGCACAACGCTCAGCGCGACGAGCAGGGCCCAAAATGAGATCTGCCGGTTGGCTCGCATCTTCACTCTTCTTCCTCCTTGGACGACACTACGAACAGAGAAACGTGGCTGAGGAAGCAAGCGAGGAAATGCGGCGAGGACCGCGTGGAACTCTCTCCGGTCGGCGGCTCATCGGCCGTGCCGCGGCCCCGTTAACACCATCCGCTACTCGAAGCAGCCGAGCTCGCACACTCTGACTTTGACACCGAGATCGTTGCAGGCCTGCCCCACGACCCGGTACTCTACGCCCAGCTTCTCCGCAAGCGCGCGAGCGTCGTGACAGGTCAATGGACCATCCTTGGCCGCCAGCTTCACCGCCGCCTCCACCTCTTGCTTCTCCATGTTGTGGTTCCCCATTTCCCTAGTTGTAATCATACATACTACACATCAGAGGCAGAAGCGCCTTCGAATCACCACGGCCCAGGCCGGCGCAGTGAGAGCCCCGGGAAAGGTTGCCCCCTGGCGGCCCATGGCGTCAAGTTCGCCCAGCCGGTAGAATCGGAGCACCCTCCGCGCTAGGAGTACGCGAGTGGCAAAGGTGGATCGCATATTAGCGGCTTACGAGCACGGCTTGAGGCGGCTCGCCGACGACCTCGTCGCGGAGCTCGACCCTTCCGAGGAGGACAAGGCCGACCTCATGCTCGTCGTCCAGTTGCTGG
>JADGPI010000130.1 GCA_017882525.1 Thermoleophilia bacterium | reverse complement strand
TAGCCAACCAGATCTCCCAAGCAGTAGGTCTGGTCGGCCGCCCGGCTATCTATGTCTGTCAGCACGGCTCGCAGCGCTCCGACGTTCCCGTGGACATTCGAGAAGATGGCGATTGTCTGCACAGGTCCTTACGCCTCCTCGCCGCACTCGCACGCGTTCTGCTGCGCCTGTGAGCGGCCTTTTTGTTCGCACGTTTGATCAGCGTCCGGACGACAGACAGCCGCAGCCGAGGGGTCGGCGGGAAGCTCGGCCACCGCTGCTTCGAGCTTTTCTGCTGCGGTGGTTCTTACCGCCCGTGCGATAGACACTGTTGCGGCGACCTGACGTTGGGTGGCGCCCGCCACTCTTGCGTTCACAAGACAAGTTTGGACTCCCAGCGCGCTGTTCACGGCAAAGGACGCTGCGAGACACGTGAGCTCGCCGAGCAAAGTGCCGGCCGGGTAAGACGGGGCCGCCTGGCCTAAGCCGCCAAGGAGCCTCTCTGCCAACTCAGCCATCTCGACCCGAGCCTCGTCCCGTGCCCCGAGGCCGACGGCAATGGCCTCCCGAAGACCGTCGTCGTCTACGCCGGCCGCCCGAGCCTGCGCCACGTGATACTCGGTGCAGGGGCGACAGCCGGCCGCAATCGACGCGGCGAGCGCGATCAACTCCCTCTCCTCCGCGGTCAGACCCGTTTGGACCATGCAGCCTCCTCCACATTGACAACGCTACCTGCGCGCTCCAAACCCTGCGCTACTCGGCGCCTCCGGACCTATTCTGATCCGCCCCGACGACCGTACCGTCACTCGCCGGTACCGCCGGCCAATACCGGCGTTGGAAGAACAGGGCAACGTTCACGAGCCCGATCATCACCGGCACCTCCACCAGCGGCCCGATGACCGCCGCAAACGCCTGTGCCGACCCCAGCCCGAACACCGCCACCGCCACGGCGATCGCCAGCTCGAAGTTGTTCGATGCCGCCGTGAAGGCGAGTGTGGTGCTCTTGCTGTAGTCGGCGCCCATCCGCTTGCCCATGTAGAAGCTCACGAAGAACATGATCACGAAGTAGACAAGCAGCGGCGCCGCCACTCTCAGCACATCGAGCGGCAGCTGCACGATGATCTTGCCTTTCAGAGAGAACATGACAAGAATCGTGAAGAGAAGAGCGATCAGGGTCAGCGGACTGATCCTCGGGATGAACTCGCCGTGATACCACTCCTTGGTCTTGAAGCGCAGGAGCACGACCCGAGTGAGAATGCCGGCCGCGAACGGTATGCCCAAGTAGATGCCGACACTCCTGGCGATCTGCGCGATGCTCACGTCCACCGCGGCGCCGTGCAGCCCGAACCAGCGCGGAAGCACAGTGATGAAGACGTAGGCGTAGACCGAGTAGAAGAGCACCTGGAACACGGAATTGAAAGCCACCAGCCCCGCCGCGTACTCGCTGTCACCCCTGGCCAGCTCGTTCCATACGATGACCATGGCGATGCAACGGGCCAGGCCGATCATGATCACACCCTGCATCAGAGCCGGCTTGTCAAAGAGCAGGAGGATCGCAAGGAAGAACATGAGAACGGGACCTATCACCCAGTTTTGCAGGAGGGAGAGTCCCAACACCTTCCAGTTGCGGAACACGTCCCCCAGGTCCTCATAGCGCACCTTTGCCAGGGGCGGATACATCATGACGATGAGGCCTACAGCGATGGGGATAGACGTGGTCCCGATAGACGCGCTCTGGATGGCCCGCCCGATCTGCGGCCACACGTACCCTGCTGCCACCCCGACCGCCATGGCCAGGAAGATCCACAACGTGAGAAACCTATCCAGGAACGACAGACGCCTCATGGTCTCGCTCTCGCCTCCCGGTCATTGCCATAGGCATGCGCGTTCGGACTTCGCTAGTATTGTAATGGTGGTTCTAGCCATATGCAAGCATCCGCTTAAACGATTATAAGAGGGGCATGGACAAGGGACTAACACCACGCGCGCTCACTGGGGTCCTCAAGGCGCTGGCCGATGAGACCCGTCTCAAAATGCTCGCTCTGCTCTTGGAGCAGACGGAGCTCTGCGTGTGCCACTTCGAGCAGATCTTGGAGATCACCCAGTCGAAGGCGTCGCGGCATCTGCGCTATCTCTCGAACGCGCGCCTCGTCGACGACCGCCGCGAAGGCGTCTGGATGCACTACCGGTTGGCGGATGACATGGGACCGGAACGCCAGGTCATCCTGGACGCCGTGTGCGGCGCGCTCAGCGAGGCCGCCCTCACTGACTTGCGCCAGAAGCTTGCGGCATCACCCGGCGCACTGGCCGCCTCCCAGATCGCCTGCTGCGGCCCGGGAGATCGCGGGCCGGCCTAGACAGAGGCCGCCCGCGCCACGAGCCGGCCGCGGGGAACGACACCCCGCGGCAAAGACGTCGCGGCGTTACTCCACGGGATAGCTGTCCTGGAACTGCTTGTAGGCCCCTTTGTAGTCATCCCGGGCCTGGCGCCCAAGATCAAAGTAGGTGTTGCCGGCGCTAACCTTGTGCGCGCTCCGCATGGCCTGCACGCCGTTGATCGTGGCGTCGATGCGGTTACCCATGGCGTTTGCCGCATCCTGCAGGTAGCCGTCGGCCACTCCGAACCCGTCGGGCGGACTCTGCTCGGAGAGAGCCGTGAACGCGCCGTCCAACGACCCGAGCATGGTCTCCAGCTCGTTGTCGACGGAGGTCGGCACGCTGGGCGCAGTGTTGTTGATCTTGGTCGCGAGCACTGGGATGCGCAGGTCGTCCTGTTCCAGGAGAGCCACCATCTTGTCCACCGCGCGCAAGTAAGCCTCCCCGGACGAAGCGGTTGTCGTCGTGATCTCAGCCGTGGTGCTCGTGGTGCTCGCTTCGGTGGTGGTGCTCACGTTGCTCTCGGTGGTGCTGGAGCTGATGTCGGGGATGGTCACAGTCGTACTGACGTCAAGCGTCGAGGTGCTCGTCGACCCGCTGGAAACAGTGGTGGAAGATGCGGCGGTCTTATCGGAATCGCCGCCACGGAGGCCGAAATACGCGCCGACTCCCGCTCCTGCCAGCACGACAACGGCAGCCACGATGATGCCCACGATCAGCCCCGTGCGTCGCCGCGGAGGTGGCGCCTGCCAGCCTGGCCCATACCCGGGCGGAGGAGGTGGAGGTGGTGTCGCCGAGACGTATCCAGGCGATGAAGGGGGTGGTGGGGGTGGCACATAGCCCGGCGCGGGCCGAGGCGATTGGGCATGCCCTGGCGCGGGCGTCCCGCACTCTTTGCAGAATGTCGACCCCTCCTCGATCGTCTTGCCACAGCTGGAGCAAAACATCGGACCCCCTCCCCTATCGCCGCCCTGAGCTCCACATCCGTCCATCATCAATCGCAAGCGTAAAACATGCGGCCGCGCTAGTCCAGGCCGTTGCGGCAGCGCTAGTCCAGACCGTGGCTGCGCGCGTGGTCCTTCCCGGTTGGATGACGGTGCCACACGCCATCCAACCGGAATGCCGCTAGGGACTCTTCCCCCTGACGAGGTATCATGCGTGCCACTGACCAAGGAGAAGGCATGCCTGAAGACAACATGAACACCGCCTCCCCGAACCCGGTCTTCCAGAAGATCGGCTATCGGACGGGCTCCCACGGCATCATCATCGGCGCCCCCGAAGGCGATGGAAACCCGCTCGATCCCCTCGCCGAGGGTCTGGTATCGCTCGCGACGACCGACGACCTGAAAGTGGTCGAGGGAGACCTCGACTATATACACCTGTTCGTCAACAACCGGGCCGAGCTCGCCCACCACATCGGCGTGCTCAGAGACCGGCTTGCGCCAGGAGGGATGCTCTGGGTCTCCTGGATCAAGCAGGCGTCGGCAAAACGACGGGGCGGTCTGATGGGCGACCTCAACGAAAGCGTGATCCGCAAACTCGCTTTGAGCAGCGGCTTGGTGGATGTCAAAGTCGCATCGCTAGACAGCGACTGGTCCGCACTGAAACTGGTCCGCCGCAAGCACTAGCGGCCGGGGAGATCGGGCTGGGAAGAACCAGACCGCCACGCACCGACGCGGTCGGTGCCCCTACCCTACGTCAGCCGCAGGCCCATGCTTTCGCGCAGGCTCCTCCACACCGAGCGCTCGGTGCTCGCTCGGATGGACACGTAGCACTGGTCGCAGCTCTTTCGGGTACTCTTAAAGCCTTTTGCGGCCTCTCTTCTGCTGCCGTACTGCAAGTCGGGGAACATCGAGCAGGCATTGATCAGTCCGTCGGGCCTCACCACGAGGAACCGTTGTCCCGCCCGGCAACCTCCCATCCCGCCCTCCGCGAAGAACCGGTAGGTCTGATCGAGGATGTACTCGGAATTGAGCACGGTTGACGACCGTTTTCGGTATTGCTTGAGAAAATCAAGGTTCTCCCTCAGCAGTTTCAGGTCCTCAGGCGAGTCGATACACAGGCTCCTGTCACCGGTGCGCAGGGAACTATAGGCGCTGAAGGATATGTGGGTCCCCCACTTCTCGGCCTGGGCGACGAGCCCGGGGATATCCGCGAAGTTCTCGCGAGTGAGCGCCGCGTTCAGTACGATGTTGTTGCGACCGTACTTGTGCACCAGGTGCGGTAGAAGCTCGTCCATCTTGGCAAAGAGACCGGGGATACGCCGGAAGTCGTCGTGCCGTTCGTCCGGGAAATCCAGAGAATGCGAAAAGAGCGTCACTCCGGCTTCGCTGAGCGAGAGATAGCGCTCCTCGGTCATCAGCCAAGCGTTGCTGACGCAGATCACCATCGGCAAGTATTTGCTCCGCTTGACATTGCGGATAACGTCCTCCAGGTCGTCGCGCAGGAGCGGCTCACCTCCGGATATCTGACAGATGCCGGGCTTGAGGATCTTCGAATACGCGCGGTATTCGGCCGGAACCATCCGCTTTGGCTCGGTCTTGATCCCGCCTTTGTCGCAGTGCTTGCAGTCGGCGATACAGGAGTGAGTAACCTCGAAGGACAGGCATACCGGCCACCCTTTGGTCCGATCCCACAGGGCCTGCGCAGCCACGGCGACGGCTTCGGTCCTCTTCATGCTTCCCCAGTCTATAGTCCAGTCAAGGGTCGATGAGACCCTCCCGTCGATCAGTTTGGCTCGCAAAGACTTTACCTCACTGAGCGGACGACCGGCCACCTCGACGAACCGGCGTGCAGCCTTCGCGCCAAGTCTGTGTCGCGAGGCTTCGCCTGTTTCCCCTGCATGTGTGCATGTCGATGGTCGCGTCGGTCCTCAACACGAGGAAGCATCTTCGGCACGGAACAGCGCCGAGAAGCGCTACAATTATCCTTGTGTTCGGTGCCATAAGCCATTTCCTCAAGACAATCGGCATCTTGTCACCCAGCCATCTGGGCTGGGTGACCGTAGTGTTGACGTTCATCATCGCCGGCGTGGCGGCCTGGCGCTTCATCCCCCAGTTGCGGGTCTTCGCCCTCCAAGTGGGATGGGCCGACGAGCCCAACTCCCGGCGCCTCAACAAAGAGCCTCTCCCGAACGCCGGCGGGCTGGCGATCTTCGCGGCCGTCGTGTTGGCGTTGGTTATAGCCACCCTTCTCCGCCCGCACATCATCGAGCACGTGCAGGTGCAGTTGCTGGCCATCCTCTTGGGAGGGTCGGTGCTCATCATCTCCGGGTTCATCGACGACCAGTTCGGGCTCCCGCCTTGGTTCCGGCTGGTAGTGCAGCTCTTCGCCGCCCTGCTCCTTGTGAGCGTCGGGATCCGCTTCAACGTGATCCACGGCGGTCATCTTTCCACGGTCGTCTCGGTGCTCATCACGTTGATCTGGATCATCGGCATCACTAACGCCATGAACCTCATCGATGGCGTCGACGGCTTGGCCGGCGGCGTGACCTTCATCACCAGCGTGAGTCTGCTCGCGGTCGCGGCTCAGTTCAAGGGATTACCTGACGCGGTCACGAACCCGGTTGCGGCCACGCTGATACTGGCGGCCCTAGCCGGTGCCGCCCTGGGTTTCCTGCGCCACAATTTTCCGCCCTCCCGAATCATCCTGGGAGACAGTGGCGCCTACTTCTTTGGTTTCGTACTAGCCGCCTCAAGCATCCTGGGTAATCTGAAGGTGACGACCGTATTCGCCCTTTTCCCGGCTACCCTCTTCCCCGCTGTCCTGTTCCTGTTGCTGCCGGTGCTGGACACCGTCCAAGTGGTGCTCCGGCGCCTGCTTCGACGCAAGAACCCGCTCTCCACCCCAGGCCAGGACCACATCCACCACGGCCTGCTCGCCCGCGGTCTTTCGCAGACCCGCACCACCCTCATATTGTGGGCGGTCACACTGATCACGAATCTGGTGGCGATGATCGTCCAGGGCGTGTCGGCAACGGTAATCGTCACCACCGCGGTGGGTATCGTCGTCCTCCTCGCCTTGATCGTCTGGCGCCGGCGATATGCCTACCGAAAAGCGGCTGCCCGCCATGCCTTGGACTCCTCCGCGCTCGCGTCCGGCCCAGGGGACGACCCCTCGCCCTCTTAGAGCAACACCCCTGGGAACCTGTAGCAACTTCCCAAAGTCATAGTGGCCGTCGGGGCAATGGCGATTGGTCAGGAGACGCGACCGGCCAAGGTCCCGGCGTTCGGTCAACGGGTCTTCAGGGGGTGAGCGCGATGAGCAAGAGTTCACGGTCTTTTCTGATGTGCGTCCTGATTCTGTTGCTGACAGTCGGCGCAGCCGTGGGCTGCTCGAGCGCCAGCGCTTCCGGTAACCGCCTCACCCTCCAGCAGCCCGATAGTGGCAAGAGCTTCACTGTGAAGAGCGGCGATGCGATCAAAGTGACTCTGCGGGGCAACTCCACCACGGGCTTCAGTTGGCAGGTTCTGGCTCCCGGCGACGGCGCGGCCATTGTCAAGCAAGTCGGCGGCGCCGCATTCCAGGCGGACAGCAGCGCGCTGGGGGCGGGCGGCACTTTCACTTTCGAGTTCCAGGCCGCGGCGAAGGGCGAGGGGGCGCTGAAGCTGGTGTACTCCCGCCCATGGGAGAGCGTCCCTCCGGCCCAGACCTTTGAGGTCACGCTTACGGTGAATTAGGACGGGCACCAGCTTCGGCCCTGGGGACACGAGTCACCGCGGCCCCGTCGCCCCGCAAGGCGACGGGGCCGCCCTTGTTTCTAGAGGAGAAAGGACTCCGGATCCGCCATGAAATCGCGGTACAGCCGGTAGTGAGCGGTATCTTGGTAGCCGATCTCCTCAATGGAGTCGGCCCCGAACGAGAAGATCTGAGACCCAGGAAGTGACATCAGGATGGGCGAGTGCGTCGCCACGATGAACTGCGCGTGACCGCGGCGCCTGTAGTCGTCCAGCAAGCGCAGCAGATCGAGCTGGCTGGCAGGCGACAAAGCCGCCTCGGGCTCGTCGAGGAAATAGAGGCCGGGCACCTGATAGCGACCGCGGAAGTACGCCAGAATGCCCTCTCCATGAGATCGTGCAGTGAGCCCAAAACCGCCGTGGTACTTTGCTTGCCCCGGGTCGATGCTGGTCACGTCGTCCAGGAATTCCGCCCAATCACGGAAAGTCTCCGCGCTGAACAGTCCGCCCTTCACCGAGCCGTTCGCCAGCGTCACCGCCAAGTGGTCGCTCAGCCTCATGACGGACGCCGCCATCCCACGCTTGGGTTGCACCCAGATGTGCAAGCCGCACGCCCGGGCGATAGCCTCGATGAGTGTGGATTTCCCCGACCCGTTCTCGCCCACCAGAAAGCTCACGCTCTGGTTGAAGGCGAGTATCTGTCTGCCCTGAAGGGGCCCCACATTGAACGGATAGAGCTCACCAGGCGGGAATTCGTCCCCCCTGATCTCGACCGCTTTGAGCCACACGCTCAGTTGGCCGCCTTCACCCCTCGGACTCACCGCGAGATGAGTTTGAGCGTGCCGACGCTCATGTTCACGTTGATGGTCAGCATCTTTCCGGAACCATTCGTCGAGTAGCTCTTCTCAACCGTGGTCCAAGCCCCTTCCGCCGACACTTCGGTCAAGGCGCCTGACACATTCACTTGGGATGCGGTCCCGACCGGCACGAGGATCTGCACGCTACCGACGCCGGCTTTGACGGTCACGGTGGCTGCGGTGCGCAGGTTACCCGAGAAATCGAGGACGTAGGAGCCCGCGCCGCCCTCGAACGTCATCTGTTGGAAGTTGGCGTTGGCCAAACCGGTCATCGTCACGGTGGAGGCTCCGGTGTTGTAGGTCAAGCTGTCCATCTGCCCGGGGTTGGGCGTGGAGAACTTCACCTGGGTCTTGCTCGCACCGTCTTTGATGGCAAGCGACCGCAGTGTCAACCCGCTCAGATCGATGTTTCCTTCATAGGCGCCGGCATCGACGCGCAGAGTCATGGGCGCCTTGCCTAACTGAAGCGTCCAGTTGTTGACGATGCTGCCCAGCAGACCGCTACCTGTGGATCCGCCTTGCTTGATGACGAGCTGAGCGTCGGTGCGGTCGACGGTGGGCTTCCACGAAGGGATGTTGTAGCGGATGACGCCCTGGACAAGGCCCGAAGCTCCCGGCTGGAGGTTGAGCTTGCCTGCTCCCATCTTCAACTGGACGTCCGTGACCGCGGCTCCCCCCAGGGGCTCGTTCACGGTGAGTTCCTGCGTGGGCCCAGGTTTTGCGCTACAGGCGACCAAGGCCAAGGAGAGCACCACACCCGCAAGCAAAGCGCCAGCCGCCGTAGCCCAGAACCGCGCACGGCGTGACCTGGCGCACCTCGGTGCTGCTGGGTCCTCTCTCGCCTCCCGTGCACCCATCGCACACCCCTCTTCACTGTTCGCCTGAACTGACTTCACTATCCTACTCGATGATGGGCTTCCGTCGCACCTTGTCGAACACCGATCCGAGAATGAGTCGTCCATCGTGGGATTCTTCTACATGCCGAGCGGGGGATCAGTGAGACCGGGGAGGAGGAGCCTCAAGTCAGACAGATACGTCGGCGGTGCGCGGCGCGACCGGCGCGAGCACATAAGCGATGCCTTCAGTGAAGAAAGGATCGCCAGCGGCGTTCTTACCCGTCATCGGCTTGGTGACCCGCACCTCACCGGTGAGCGTCGCCAGCCCACTCGCCTCCAGGGAGTCGGCGATGTGGTCGCGTTCCAAGTCGATGTCTGGGTCGATGTGGTGGATGGGGATGGGGATCCGCCGCCCGATTCCGACACCAGAATCGAACGAAGCGGTGGCCACCCAAACCTGTTCTCCGTGACAGGTGAACTCTGTGAGCCACCACCGGGTGTGGTGCCGGCGGCGTGACGACTGGCTGCCGTCCCCCTGGTTGAAAGCGACGTCGTGCAGTTGGCCGTTAAGGAACACCGGTGTGACCGGCGCTTCGGGATAGGGTCGATTCATCAGTCCCCGCCGCCAGGACCGGAGAACGGTCCGCGGGGACACCCGCTGAGGGACCTCCCAACCCGCCGCCGTGAACGCCCGCACCAGCTGAGCGCCTGTCCCGATAAAGATCAGGCCGACCGGGGCCTGCGTGGCCCTCGTAAGTTTTTGCGAAAAACGCGGGAGGAGTGCGACCCGCATCGGGTCAATAGTGGGGAACCTGACGCCATCGCATGTGCTGCCGAGGTCCTGGTTAACGAGCACCGTCTTGGCCTCCGCCAAAGCGACATCGGCTTGGTCGCCGAACAGAAACGCAGCCAGCGCCATGCACGACGAGCCGGCGGCGAAAGCGTTCCGTACTTTCCGGCGACCCCAGGGATGGCGCTGCGGCAGCGGGATTCCGTAACGAGCCCACTCGAGGAAGGGGAGAAGAACGAGACCCACGGTCAACGTGGAGATGGACACGACCGTCCGGCCGGTGAGTTCACTCAGACCGTCCTGCAGGAGTAGCAGCAGCGCGACCAAGCCCCCCGCCAGGATGACCTGAAGCCACCAGGTCAGGGTGCGACGAACCAGCACCGCTTCCTCGGCTAGTCCGGGACCGAATCCGTCCCCAGAACTCACAAATCCTAATGTCCCCGAGTCGGGGCTGGTCTGCAGTTGTTGCACAGTTTTCCTCGAGGGTTCAGGATACTCCTTTTTGAGGGGCTCCCTCAGACTTCGGACCCATCTCTGGTAGGTTCCGCAATGAGTCGATCTCTAACCCATCGAGACAGCCTTGGCGACAAGAGGATCGAAGCCTGCCGCCACCACTACAACGGCCAACACCCCCGCGGCAAGCACGATGGTGAGAACGATCCTGGCTCTGGCACTTTTCCATGGCCGGGATTCGGGCAGTGGGCGCCAGAAACGGCTCCACAGCAGGTAGGCCCCCATGGACGCGCTCAGCCAGGCCGCGCCCAGACTCCACGAGGC
>JADGPI010000129.1 GCA_017882525.1 Thermoleophilia bacterium | reverse complement strand
TCGCCACGCGGATCGTGGAGCACGTCTCGGGCGCGGTCCTGGCCCGCTGTGGCCGTACGGTGGCCGACATCGACCTGTTCATCCCTCATCAGGCCAACATGCGGATCATCGAGGGAGCCGCCAAGAGACTCGGCATCCCAATGGAGAAGATCTACACCAACCTCCAGCGCTACGGCAACACTTCCGGTGCATCCATCCCCTTGTGCCTCACCGAAGCACGGGCGGAAGGAAGGCTGCACGACGGCGATCTTGTCCTCCTCATGGGCTTTGGCGCGGGGCTTAGCTGGGGGGCGTGTCTCATGGAGTGGGGAGCGAGCGTATGAGCGACCTGCTTACGCTTTTCCCAGGCCAGGGCAGCCAGGTAGCCGGGATGGCCGAGTATCTGTGGGAGTACCCCAATGCCCGGAAGACGTTCGCCCAAGCCGGCGACGTCCTGGGTTGGGACATCGGCGATTTGTGCCGCCACGGTTCACTTGAGGAGCTCACCCGCACCGACCGCACGCAACCGGCCCTGCTCACGTGTAGCGTGGCCGTATGGAGGCTTCTCGAAGAAAAGGGCGCGTCTTTCCTGGTGGCGGCGGGACACTCTCTCGGTGAGTACTCGGCCCTGGTGGTCACCGGCCATCTGGACTTTGCCGACGCCGTACACGTGGTGGAGCAGCGCGGGCTCGCCATGCAGGCCTGCGCGGAAGACCGGGGCGGCGCGATGGCCGCCATCCTGGGCCTTGAAGACGAGCAGGTAGAGGAGATCTGCGCCTCGGTGGGTGAAGTCTGGCTCGCGAACTACAATTCGCCGGGTCAAGTGGTCGTCTCCGGCGCGGTGGAAGCGGTGCGGGATGCGGGGCGGCTCGCCGGCGAGCGCGGGGCTAAGCGGGTAGTGCCTCTCGCCGTTTCCGGTGCCTTCCACACTCCGTTCATGGCCGGCGCCGCTAAGGCCCTTCGCGAGGCCCTCGAGGAGGTCGACTTCCGCGCCGGGGAGGGGCGCTTCTTCTCCACTACCGAGATTCGCTTCCCGGAGGCCGATGAGCTCAGAAATGTTCTCGCGCGGCAACTCACCTCTCCCGTGAGGTTCAGCCAGAGCATGGATGCCGTGCTGCATGGCGCCGACGCGCCTGCTCGGGGCTTGGAGGTCGGCCCCGGGGCGGTGTTGGCAGGACTCATGAAGAGGATAGCTCGCGACTTTCCCGTCCGTACCACCGGTGACGCCGAATTATTGCGCCGTGCCCTGCAAGAGGCAGGCGGCGAGCCAGAAGGAGGAGAATAGGCCCATGAGCTCCACCCAGCCTGTAGTCGGTTCCGCTATCCTCCCCAGCCCATGTCCCACACCCCTCGAAGGCAAGGTTGCTTTGGTCACCGGGGGAGCAAAGGGGATCGGCAAGGCCATCGCCTTCCGGCTTGCTCGTGATGGGGCGAGCGTGGCGATCCTCGACATGGTGGATGCCGGTGAGGAAACGGCCCGTGAGCTGGAGAAACTTGGAAGACCCGCGGCGTTCGTCAAGGCGGACATCTCATCGCAGGAGCAGGTGCGAGCGGCTGTTTCGTCCGTGGAACAGAAGCTGGGGCCGGTCGATATCCTGGTGAACAACGCCGGCATCACTCGCGACGGCCTGCTGGCGCTCATGAGCGAAAGCGATTGGGACTCGGTCATGGCCGTCCACATGAAGGGGACGTTCCTCATGAGCAAGGCAGTGATAAGGGGCATGCTCAAGCGGCGCTCGGGGTCGATCGTCAGTATCTCGAGCGTGGTCGGCAGACGGGGCAACGCCGGACAGGTCAACTACTCGGCAGCCAAGGCAGGGCTCATCGGATTCACGAAGTCGCTCGCCCGGGAGGTGGCCTCGCGGAACGTCCGGGTGAACGCGGTGGCGCCGGGCTATATCGAGACAGACATGACTGCCGCGCTGGACGAGACAGCGCGGAACGCCATCATCAGCCAGATACCGCTGGGAAGGATCGGCTCGCCGGAAGCCGTCGCGGACGCGGTGGCCTTTCTGGTCGGTGACGCCTCCTCCTTCATCACGGGGGCAGTGTTGCCGGTGGATGGCGGGCTGGGTATCTAGAAGAACCTGGGAGGTTGATGGCATGGGTCGCGGGACGCAGGCCGAGCCGGAGGTAGGGTCGTGAGCGGGACGAGGACAATAGAACTGAAGCGCGTGGTGGTGACGGGAATCGGGATCATCTCCGCCATCGGTTTCGGCAAGAAAGCGTTTCTGGAGTCGCTGCTTGCCGGCCGCTCCGGGGTGAAGACGATCGCCCGTTTCGACGTGACGGAATATCCGGTGAAGATCGCCGCCGAGGTCACGGGCTTCGATCCCGCGGACTTCATCGACAAGAAGGCGGCGAGACGGATGGACCGCTACGCGCAATACGGAGCCGCGGCAGCCGCCCAGGCTCTCGAGGACTCCGGGTATCCGGTGCAGGAGGACCCCTACGCCGTCGGCGCTTTGATCGGGTCTGGGGTGGGCGGCCTCGACACCCACTACGAGCAGATCGGCATTCTATACGAGAAGGGGCCCACGAGACTCAGCCCGTTCTTCATTCCCATGATGATCCCCAATATGGCCTCGGCCATGAGCTCCGTCCTTCTCGGTCTGAAGGGGCCGGTCAGCGCCACCTGCACCGCTTGCGCCGCCAGCACCCACGCGCTGGGCGACGCCTTCGAGATCATCCGCCGCGGCGACGCCACCGCGATGTTCGCCGGCGGGGCGGAAGCAGCCGTTAACCAAATAGGCATGGGTGCGTTCGCGGCAATGCGCGCTCTTTCGACCCGCAACGACGAGCCGGAACGCGCCAGCCGCCCATTCGACATCGAGCGCGACGGGTTCGTCATGGGTGAGGGCGGCGGGGTGCTGGTGCTCGAGGAGCTGGGACACGCGCTGAACCGTGGGGCGCACATCTACGCGGAGATCGTGGGCTACGGCATGACCGGCGACGCCTTCCACCTCACCGAACCGGATGAGACGGGCGAGCCGGCTGCGCGGGCCATAAGCCGTGCCCTCGCCGACGCCGAAGTCGATCCTTCGGAAGTGGACTACATCAACGCCCATGGCACGTCCACACCGCTGGGCGACGCCATGGAGACCCGAGCCATCAAGCTAGCCCTCGGAGATCGAGCGACTAAGGTGATGGTGAGCTCGAGCAAGAGTATATTCGGTCACTGCCTTGGGGCCGCCGGGGCGTTGGAGGCGGCCGCGACGATCCTCTCTATGGAAGTCGGGAAGGTGCCGCCCACCATCAACCTGGAGAAGCCCGATCCTGAGTGCGATCTCGATTATGTCCCCAACGTCGCGCGAGACGCCCAGGTAAAGATCGCGGTATCCAACAGCTTTGGGTTCGGCGGTCATAACTCGGCTATCGTGATCCGTAAGTTCGAGGATTAGTACGCTGACTCGGGAAGCCGTGAGAAACCGCGCGAGAAGGTCGCATGGCTAAATACGTAACCGTACAGGTGACCAAGAAAGAGCCCCCCGTCGTGTCCGGTCGGGGCGCCGAGCGTTGCACCGAATGCGGTCAGCCTCTCACGGCCGAAGAGCTGAAGGCGTCACACCGCGTCTGCCCTCATTGCGCGCATCACTTTCGGATGCCCGGCCCGGAACGTATCGAACTGCTGGCAGACCCAGGCACTGCCCGGACTATCGCCGATGATCTGCGGCCGGGAGATCCGCTCAACTTCTTCGACCTCCGGCCCTACCCGGAGCGCGTCTCTGAAGCTCAGTTGGAGTCGGGGCTGTCGGAGGCGTTCATCGCCACAGTCTGCCGGCTCGACGGCCGGCCGGTGGCCCTGGGCGTGATGGATTTCCGCTTCTTGGGTGGATCTATGGGATCGGTGGTGGGCGAGCGGTTTTCCAGGCTGGCCCACGCGGCGGTAGAGAACTCGATGCCTATGATCGCGGTGGCAGCGTCCGGCGGCGCGCGGATGCAGGAGGGGCTGATCTCTCTTATGCAGATGGCCAAGACCGTTGTCGCGCGGCAACTTCTTGCCGAAGCGCATCTGCCCTTCGTGACCGTTCTCACCCATCCCACCACAGGAGGGGTGTTCGCCAGTTTCTCTACTATCGCGGACGTCATCATGGCCGAGCCAGGGGCCTTCATGGTCTTCGCCGGACCGCGCGTCATCGAGCAGACCACTCGGGAGAAGCTGCCCCCGGGCTTCGGCATGGCCGAGATGCAGTTGGCCAACGGGCAACTGGACATGGTGGTCGACCGTCGCGAACTCAAAGCCAGGATCGCGCTGACGCTCAAACTCCTCTTGGGAGGTGGAGCCGATGGCGCAAGATAAGCTGGAAGGGATGCGCCGGTCTTACCAGGATGAGGCCGTGAAGCTGCTGCAGAGATTGCAGGAACTGCGCGAACTGCCTTCACTACCCGGCATCAGCTATTCCGAGGAGATCAAGAAGATCCAGGAGCGGTTGGAGTCGCTGCGGAACCGGGACACCTCGGGCGCAGCGTGGAAGATCGTACAGCTGGCTCGCCACCAGGACCGGCCCCAGACTCTCGACTACGTGGCTCACGGCCTCTCCGACTTTCTCGAGCTGCACGGAGATCGCCTCGGCGCCGACGACGGCGCCATCGTGGCCGGATTGGGGATCCTTGGGGAGCGGCGTGTGGCGGTGATAGGCCATCAGAGAGGCCACAATCTCAAGGAACGCCAAGAGCGCACCTTTGGGATGGCTCATCCCTCTGGCTATCGCAAGGCGCAACGGGTCGCGCGACTGGCCGAGAAGTTCGGCCTGCCGGTGGTGACTTTGGTGGACACCATGGGCGCCTATCCCGGCCGCGACGCGGAGGAAGGCGGTCAGGCCCGGGCAATCGCCCACAGCATGGAGATCTTCGCAAATCTGGCTGTTCCCACGGTCACCGTGGTCATCGGGGAAGGCGGGTCGGGAGGCGCCCTTGCCTTGGCCGTCACCGACCGCGTGTTCATGCTGGAGAACTCGATCTATTCTGTGATGTCTCCAGAAGGGTGCGCAGCGATTCTTTGGCGGGATTCCGCCGAGGCGCCGCAGGCCGCCGAGGCCCTCAAATTGACGGCGGCCAATGCGCTGGAACTGGGCCTGATCGATGGAGTCATCCCCGAGCCTAAGGATGGGGCCCAGACCGACCATCCAGTTGCCGCACGGAGGCTTTGGCGAGAAGTGAACCTGGCCCTGGGGGAACTGGAACGCCTGGACAACCTGGACAGGCTGCATTTCCGGCGTGCGAAGTACCTTGCCATGGGGAGCTACCGGACGGTGGAGTAAGGCGTGCGCATGTCAGCCGGGAGATCAGCAGTGGGATCGGCGACGAGATAGCTGTGCCCCGTATTGCAATCAACGCCGCGGCTCCCGATTTCGAACTCCCCGACTTCCATGGACGCGTGTTCCGGCTTTCTGACCTGCGAGGGCGGCAGAACGTCCTTCTCGTCTTCAACCGGGGATTCACCTGACCATATTGCCGTGCGCACATGGCGCAGTTGCGCCAAGACTTTCCTGAGTTCGAGAAGCGGCGGACGGCCGTCGTCGTGGTTGGACCCGAGAGCCCGCGCGCGTTCGGCCGGTATTGGGCGGATCATCGGCTGCCCTTTATCGGTCTTCCCGATCCGCGGCACACGGTGCTCAAGCTGTATGGGCAGGAGATCAAGCTGTTCAAGTACGGGCGCATGCCGGCCCAGGTGCTGGTGGACAGATCCGGGACCGCGCGCTTTATCCATTACGGCCATGACATGACCGATATTCCCAAGACCACCGACAACTTCGAGATGATCGATGCGCTGAACGCTGAGCCGCGCCCTGAGGCCGGGGCTGTTCCCGCCGGCTAGGCCCGGGCGGTCGCCAGGCCGGCGGCGTCTTATGCCACCGCGGCCGGTTCCAGGTAGGGCAGCCAGCTATCGGGCACGCCGTGAGGCGAAGTCATGATGAAATCGCTGGGTACCGGTGGCCGCGGCTTCCTGTGCGGCATCATGCCCACTTCCGCCGGTAGATTGGCACCTTTGCGGACGTTGCAGGGTGCGCAAGAAGTGACGACGTTGTCCCATGAAGTGAGGCCGCCGCGGCTGCGCGGTATGACGTGGTCGATCGTCAGGTGACGCATGCTACCGCAGTACTGGCACCGAAAACCATCGCGAGCGAGGATGGCCCGCCGGGAGATGCGTCGTCTGTCGGCGTGGGGGATCCGCACGTAATGGAATAGGCGGATCACGATCGGGGGGGTGAAGCAGGCGCGCTCGGAGCGGATGCAGCCGGGGGCGGCCTCGAGCATCTCCGCCTTGTCTTTCAAAAGGAGGACCACCGCCCGCCGGGTCGAGCAAACGTTGATCGGTTCGTACGTCGAGTTGAGAACCAAGACCTGACGGGGCAATCTAACCTCCCGTGTGCCGCCTTGACTAGGGATTCTACCCGAAAGCGGGCTGCCAGCTCAAGTGGGACGGCCCTTGCACCGGCCATGCCTTCGGATTCGGTTAGCGTGACCGGCTCGCGCCCGAGCCGCAGCGGAGCGGCGGTGGGGCTGACCGCTGCTAGAATCGCGGTATGGAACACGCGGATCTGTTCAGCGCAGGCCTAGAGGCCGATCTTTCTGAGAATGCTCCCCTGGCGGCCCGTATGCGGCCGCATCGGCTGGATGATGTCATCGGCCAGACACACTTGCTCGGGAAGGGCGCGTCGTTGCGCGTGGCGATCGAGACGGGCACCGTGGGCTCCATGATCTTCTTCGGCCCCCCCGGCACCGGCAAGACCACCGTTGCCCGGCTGGTGGCCTCAGCGACCGGGTCCGGGTATGAGGAACTTTCCGCGGTGAGCTCGGGCGTGGCCGAAGTACGCAAAGTCATCGAGCGGGCGCGGCGTAGCCGCGCCGAGACGGGGAAACGAACCATCCTTTTTATCGACGAGATCCACCGCTTTTCCAAATCCCAGCAGGACGCTTTGCTCCATGCGGTGGAAGATGGGATCGTCACCCTCATCGGGGCCTCCACCGAGAATCCGTATTTCGAGGTTATCCCTGCGCTGGTGTCCCGGTGCGAGCTGTATCAGTTCCTGCCGCTGGGTGGAGATGAGATCCGTGCTTTGCTCGATCGGGCATTGAGCGACCCCGGGCTGGGACTCGCTGGTGGCGCAGGTGGCGTCGCAACGGCAGCCACCGGCAAGGTGTCCGTTGACAGTATCGCCATCGGCGGCGAGGTTCGCGATCTCATCGCGGAAGCCGGGCTTGGGGATGCCCGACGGGCACTCAATATCCTGGAGCGGTCCGTAGTGTTGGCTCGGTCGAAGGGAGCGGCGCAGGTAGACAAGACCACGGTGCAAGAGGCCGCGCAGCGCAAGCTTGTGCTTTACGACAAGAGCGCCGATGCGCACTACGACATCATCTCGGCCTTCATCAAAAGCATGCGGGGATCCGACCCAGATGCCGCGCTCTACTACCTGGCGGTGATGCTCACAGGCGGAGAAGATCCGAAGTTCATAGCCCGAAGGATGGTGATATTCGCCTCGGAGGACGTCGGCAATGCCGACCCGCGGGCGCTGGAAGTGGCCGTTTCGGTGTCGAGGGCAGTCGAGTTCGTGGGGCTGCCGGAATGTCGTATCAACCTGGCTCAAGGGGTGACATACCTGAGCACTGCGCCCAAGTCCAACGCGGCATACGCGGGAGTAGACGCGGCCATCAAGGAAGTGGAGGAGCACGGGGCCAAGTACCCGCCCGTGTTCTTGCGCAGCACCGGGTATCGCGGGGCCAAGAAGCTGGGGCACGGAGTAGGCTACGAGTATCCACACGCGAGTGGGGGTTACATCGGTCAGCACTATCTACCGGAAGACCTACAAGGTCACGAATTCTACAAGCCGACGGAGCACGGGTACGAGGCGCGCATCAAAGACTTCCTCGCGCGGATGCGAGAACTGAGGCAAGCGGACGGCGCGACCCGCGCCGAGACCGACGAGCAAACCGACGCCGAGACGCACGAATAGTACCTTGGTCCGATAGGGAAGCAGCCTGTCCGCGTCGAATCAGTGATTCTATGGCCTCGTAAGTCAAGCTCCGGCGCTAATGGTCGATAGAATATCCGTAGGACCATAGGCCCAAGCGTGCGGCATCGTGGTCGCAGGCCGACGCCGGCGTCCTCACGTCGGAGACCATGACGTTCTGCTCGGCCCGGGAAATCTCGCGACCGACAGTGTGAAGGAGGGACTGACTGTGGGCGGGCTATCAAGCTTCCTCCTGGGGGGCATCCTAGGCGCGATCTTCGGGTTCTTGTTTTCTGGCGGTCGAACACGGAAGGTCCGAAAGAGGCCGTTGCAGAAGCCTGTGGCGGCGCCGACGGTGGAGCCGGTCGTCACTCCCGAGCCTGCTGATGTCGTTGTGCCGGAAGCGCCGGTATTCGAGGCAGCACCAGTATTCGAGGCGGCACCAGTTGAAGCCGCGGTGGCGGCTGAAACCGTCGAAGCCGCTCTCGCGCAGGAGGAACCCGCTGAGGAGCCCGCCGCGGTGCCATCGGTTCCAGAGGCCGTCGAAGCTGCGCCCGAGGTGCCAGAGATGGCCGCCGTCGCCGTCGAGGCGGCCCCGATCGAAGAGCTGCCGGCGGCGGAGCCATCAGCAGAGCCGTCGCCTTGGGCCTGGCCCCGAGAAGGAGCCGTCGTTGTCAGCGCTACGTCCGAGGGGACGCCCTCTGAGGAGCCTCCTGAGGCGACCGAAGTCGTGGCTAGCGAGGCATTGTCGGTCGCCGAGGAGGTCGAAGCTCCCGCGGTGCCATCGGTTCCAGAGGCCGTCGAAGCTGCGCCCGAGGTGCCAGAGATGGCCGCCGTCGCCGTCGAAGCGGCCCCGATCGAAGAGCTGCCGGTGGCGGAGCCATCAGCAGAGCCGTCGCCTTGGACCTGGCCGGGAGAAGAAGCCGTTGCCACCGGCGCTGAGCCCGCAGAAGCGGTCGCCGAGCCGGTCGAGACGCTTGCTGAACCGGTCGCTGAACCTGCGAGCGAACCTAGCGCCTGGACATGGGATGCTGAACAGACCGCGGAGGCGCCGACCGCGGCCGCGGAGGTCCCGGCCGAGATCACTGCCGACGGCTCGGACGTCATCCTCTCTCCCCAAGTGCTGGAGGAACCGCTCCCCGGCATGGGCTGGACCCCATCCGGCGCCCCTGTCACCGAAGCGTCGTTCAACGAAGAGTTCCCGGTCATCCTCGAGGAGCCCGAACCATATGTGGCGCCCGAAGCAGAATTACCGGAGGTATACGCCGAGACGGAGCCTGTGGAACATGAGCCGGCCCCCACCCCATGGGCCCACGAAACCGCCGTTCCCGCGGCGACTCCGACCAACGTTGACGATCTGAAAGCCCGCATCGAGGAAACGCGCCGTCGTATTCGGCACGAGCTGGAGCAGCCCTTCCTCGAACTGGGGGAACATGGGCCCGCGCCGGTCGAGCCGGAGTCACCACCGGCCGCTCGGGTGTTCGAGTTCGAAGCTGATGAAGACGCTGTCCCGGAAGTCGAGGCGATTCCTGAAGCAGTGTCTTCGTTCGGGCCGGATCTCATGGCTGGTCTGGAGGACGGCTACGGGGTCGTCGAGCTAGATACGGGAGCGGAGACTCGGCCCTTCCCCGATGCGAGTCCCGCGGTCGAGGCTCCCGAAGTGTCGACCGTGCCGGTCGAGGCCGCTTCTGAGCAGCCGCCCGCCCGGCCGCGCGCCGCCGAGGAAGTGGGATTATCCTCCGCGGCCGAAGCCGTGGCAGGCAAGGGTGGCGAACCGATGGAGCTAGGTATCGACTACGACGCCATGCGCAGCCGCATCGAGCGAACGCGGGGCCGTCTGAAAGCCAAAGCTTTCGATGCGATGATGACCGGGGAATCCACGCTTCTCAGCAAGGAGTCGGCGGAATCGCTGCCGGCGGCGTCTCCAAAAGTGGAACTCGACGTGGAGATAGACCAGACTATCGAGACTACCCTGCGCGAAGAAGACCGGTAGCGCGATCCCTGCCGCACAAGTGAGCTGCCGACGGTCCGGGGCCGGGCCGCCCCGGAAGCGGGGCTGGGCGGGTCGCTCCGGTCGCGTGGCCCGCGACCATCGGCCTCGAGCTAGAATCCGGGCCTGCTGACGTCGTCCTCTTGAGCCGGAAGGAAGTCATCTTCCTGGTGAGCGGCTCGGGGAACGTGAAGCGGCCGCCGGAACAGATTGCGCAAGTCGGTCCACTCGGCGTCTCGCGACCCCTCGACTATCTCCAGGAATCCCTTTACTTTCGCGTCCAGGTTGTCGACATGGTGCAGGATCAGCGCCTCCAGTGTCTTGGGCCGCTTCGGTGAGCCCCACTCCAATTCGCCGTGATGACTTACGATGCAATGGAGCAACTGCTGCAGTTTCTCCTCGGGGAACGAAGGCAACGCCTTGGCTTTGTCCGACACAAAGGTGACTCCCTGGATGACGTGGCCGAGAAAGCGCCCGGCATCGGTGAAATCGATGCTGCAGTCGAACGAGAGCTCCAAAGTCTTGCCGACGTCGTGAAGCAATGATGCAGTGAGCAGCAGATCGCGGTCGACCCGGGCGTACTGCTGGGCCACGAAGTCGCTCATCTCGGCGACGGCGACAGTGTGCTCGATGAGGCCGCCCAGATACGCGTGGTGATAGACCTTGGCAGCCGGAGCGGTGGCGAACGTTTCGAAGAATGCGGCGTCCCCGAAGATGCTTTGCAGCAACGCGCTGTAATCGCGGTCGTAGACCGAGCCTATGTGGAACTGCAGGAAGCCCTTCAACTCCTCGATGTCGCGGTAGGTGGAGGGCAGGAAGTCCCGAGGCTCGGCCTGGCCGGGCGGAGCGGGCGCCACGCTGGACGCCTCCATTTGCGCCTTGCCCTGGTACTCAGACACTCGGGCCTGTACAAGCACGAGGTCGCCCGTTTTGATGCCGGCGCCGACGGCCTCCGCGTCCTCCCATACCGTGCAGTCCACCACCCCGCTGCGGTCGCTCAGCTTAAGTTTGAGGAACGGCTTGCCGGCTTTGGTGAGGCGCGTCTCCTTGCCGGAGAGCAGATAAACGCCTTCTACCAAGGTTCCCGGCTGGAGGTCGCAGACCGAGATACGGCCCGGCCGCGCCCGGCCCGCCCGATCGCCTGCTCCGGGGTCGAACGGTTCGTCAAAACCAAGTTGATCTTCTCTCACGTTGCCCTCGCTTGCGTCGCCTTCTTCGCTGATGTGCGGCATCGGGTCGTCACACCCATTCTAGCCGAGCGCCCCGACAGTGAACGGACGTCCTTCGCCGGCGGCCCCGCCACTCACTGATGAGGCGACGGCCCTGCTGGGCTACTGTGGGATGAACGGCATCCTGCCGGTCCCTCGTCCCCGCTTCATGTAGAAGAATAGGGACGGGATGATCGCGATGGCCACGATGACCGCCGCGATGACGAAGAAGTCGTGGTAGAGGATGTGGAATGAGGCGGTGAGCCTATCCTCGTACGCCTTAGTCAGCGCATTGTACTGGGCGTCCGTCATTCCTGGGCCGCGGAGGGGAAGGTCGAGCCCTCCCATGAGAGAGGTGAAGTGGCGAAGCCCCCAAGAGCCGAGCGCGGATATCCCGGCCATCATCCCGATCATGCGGGTCACCGTCACCAACGCTGAGCCGGTAGCCATCCATCTCGGGCCCACGCTTGCGATGACGGTGGCTCCGATGGGAGCGATCACCAGCCCGAAGCCGAAGCCCGTGATCATGAGGTCGCGAGTCATCGTAAGGCCGGAAGGATGGGCGCCCCAGAAGCTGAGCAGAACGTACCCAGCGAACGCCACCAGAAAGCCGACGACGGCCGTGACACGGTAGCCGATGCGGTCAGCCAACCACCCGCCCAGAACGGCCCCGACGGGGATCAACAGAGTCAGCCGGATGAGCAGCAGTCCACCCTGGATCTCGCTCAGGCCCAACAGCGAGTACGCGTAGAGCGGCACCTCCACCATGCCGATGATGAGGGCCGCGCCCACCGCCAGGTTGGCGAACGTGGCGGCCGCGAAGGGCAGGTCGCGGAAGAAGGCCAGGTTCACTAGAGGCTGGCGCAGCCGTCGCTCGTACAGCACGAACACGACGAAGGCCACCACACTCACCGCCAGCCATGGCCACTTCACAGGCTGTGCCGAGTTCTGGGTGCTGCCGCCCAGCCCGATCGTCAGGCCGGCGAGCGCGACGGCCATGAGAGCCGCACCGACGTAGTCCACCTGTCCGTGCTGAAGCCAGCCGGCTCGCGCGGGCGTCCTGCGATTATCGCTTCGTGAACCGGCGCCCGCATCAGCGCCCGCATCGGCGGCCGGGCGGGCGCCATCCGTGGCGTAGGCCGCTTCTTGCGCGAGCGCGCGTGCCCGGGTTTCGGCGTCGGGTAGGAGGAGGCGCCAGCAGATGCCGATGAGGATGAGGCTGAGAGGTATGTTGACGATGAAGATGAGCTGCCATTCCCAGAGCCGGGTGAGCCCGGCGCCGTAGATGGGCCCGAGGACTCCCCCGGCCTCCGCGGCCCCTCCGATGATGCCGAGGATGAGAGCCCGCCTCTGCCTTGGGAACATGTCCGCGGCCGCGGCCATGGCGATCGGCACGAGCGCCCCGCCGCCGGCCGCCTGCACCACCCGCGACGCTACGAACAGACCCAGGTTCGGCGCGGCCCAGCAGAAGCCGCTCCCGAGCATGAACAGGCCGAGCGCGATCACGCACATGAGGCGCCTTCCTCGGACGTCCGCGAGGCGTCCAAAGAGGGGCATCGCCACGGTGTAACCCAGAAGGTACCCGGTGACGATCCAGCCTGCGTCGTTGATGCGGGTGTAGGGGATGTGCAGGGTCCCCATGATGCTCGGCAACACGGTGAGGACCATGGTTTGATCCAGGGCGGCAACGAAGACCGCGGCGCACAAGGCGGCCATCGCGAGGCGGACGCGGCGAGAGGTCAGACTAGGGACGGCCTCGAGCAAGGCCGTGGACTCCGTCACGGCTAGATGGGCGCCTTGATGTCCACGGGCTTGTTGAGGTTGGACAGGGTGATGACCCTGACCGTCACTGGATCCTCGGTCGTGGTGGCGGCGCCGGCAATCTGGACTTGATATACGAGGCCATCCTTCACGCCCACCCAGATATCGGTGGGGAAGGTGCCGGTGACGCTCACCGCTCCGGCGACTGCCGCCACCTCTGCAGCGGACACTGTGCCCTTCACGTGATGGGTGGCCGTGCCGCCGATGGACTCATCGGCCACGTAAGTGGGATCGACGATCTTGTCGAGGATCTGGATGGTGCCCGCATTCAGATTGAGCTTGCCGACCGGACTATCGGCGACGGCAACCTTCTGCCACGCCTGGGACAGTGGATTCTGGATGTACTGGGTGTCTCCGATGGCCACGAACTTCAACTGCAACGGGATGCTGGACTGGGTGACGTCGATGGTGGCCATCATTCCACCTTGGGCGTCGACATCGCCGACGATCCTGTCTATCTCGAGCCCCGTGCCCGGCGTAGCCTGTTTTGGCTTCTGAACAGTGTAGACAAAATGGAAACCCTGGATTTTCTTCATGTTGACGGAGGCTTGCGCCAGCACCGTCTTCGCGTCCACTGAGCCGCCGCTGCCTCCGCCGCAGCCAGCCAGTCCGACTGTCGCCGTCAGGGTCGCAGCGGCGAGAAAGACCACAAGGACCCAGAGGAGCGCGGAGCCACCGCGTCTGAGACTCACACCCAAGGGTGGTTTCAAGGGACGGCAAACGTGGGCAAAGCTTTTCATGCGCTTATTATGTATCGTGCTCATGCCTCGTACAAGCAGGAGAACGGTCGGACGGTGAGGCGGC
>JADGPI010000015.1 GCA_017882525.1 Thermoleophilia bacterium | reverse complement strand
CCCAGGTGCCACACAGACGGCGAGAGGTACAGCTTCTTCCATGGGAGGCTCGGGCGTTTCGTGGGCCCCGCCATCAAGGCAGGCGCGTAAGGCCGGCTGCGTAGCGCCAGATAACAGATCAACCCCAAGAGTATGGCCCCGGCGCCGAAGATGTACCAACACACGCGCCACCCGTCCGCGCCGTAGGCAGCAAGGATCCTTGGCACCACCAAGCCCACCATCACCAACCCCAAAGAGGCCCCGCCGACAACCACGCCCGTCGCCAAGCCCCGCCGGCGAGGAGCGAACCACAGCGCCACCATCGCGGTGGCAGGGACGTTGGATGCAGCGGTGCCGAGACCGGTGATACCTCGCCCGGCGGCAGCCGAGACGAAGCTGCCGGCGAAGCCGGTCAGAAGCATCCCCAGACCGGCCGCGACAAGCCCGATCGCAATGACGACCCGGGACCCGAAGCGGGAGGCGAGCGCTCCTCCCACAAGTGCAAGGAGCAGATAGCCCACCAGATTCACCGTGGCGAGAGCCCCGGCATGTGTGTTGTCGAACCCAAGGCCCTTCTGCATGGAGGGAAGGATCGCGGTGTAGCTGAACCTGGCGAGACCGAGAGCGCCAAACACAGCCAGCATTGCCATGCCCAGGATGACCCACTTGTAGCGAGGGTCTCGGACCGGGATTCGCAGCATGTATCCTCCCGTCTGCCGACGACCCCCCCACAGGCCCATCGTGCTGAAGCAAGTTGCAGGTGTCAGACTACCGCGGAACAGCTGGCGCGGGAAAGGGCCTCTTTCGAACGTACCAGAGGACGCCCCACTCTCATGCTAGATTGGTGCAATGAGCAACGAAGAAGGCACAGCCAAGGTCGCAAAGGCCTGTCCCACTCCGCAACCGTTCCGTTCGGTGGCCGGGAGTGTCATGCTCGTCACTCTGCTGTTCTTCTTCGGCTTCCTCGTCCGCTTCATCTTCTCTCCCCTCGCCCCCAGCATCGGGAAAGACATCGCCATCAGTTCGGGGCAGTTGGGGTCCGCATTCTTCCTGGGGTCAATAGGTGTGTTGCTCGGTTCTCTCGGCTCGGGTTTCGTGTCCTCTCGAATCAACCACCGCGGAACGTTGCTCACCGGCGTTTTCGTGGCTGCCGCCGTCATCATGGCGTCGTACTTCCTGAACTCGGTGTGGGCCATCCGAGGGGTAATGTTGATTCTTGGCGCGTGCGCCGGTCTCAATCAGCCTTCGGTCGTCGCGACGATCACGGCGATGGTCAGCCGGTCAGACTGGGGCAAAGCTCTCGCCGTGCAGCAGATAGCTCCCCCTCTGAGCCTGGTGGCGGCGCCCCTGATCGCGGTGGGGCTGCTGACCGTATTCTCGTGGCGGTGGACCCTGGTCTCGATCGGAGTCCTCGCCGCTCTCGGCGGAGTGGCCTTCTTGGTGTTCGGTCGGTTTGCCGCCTTCCCCAGCGAACCACCCTCTGTTGCTCTCGTTAGACCGGTGGTGAAGCAGAGGTCGCTGTGGGTCATGGTCTTCCTGTTCGCTCTCGGAATGGGCGCACAAGTGGGCATCTACACCATGCTTCCCCTTTACCTGACCGTGCAGCGCGGACTGAGTGCGACCACAGCCAACACCTTGGTCGGTCTCTCCAACATCTCCCCCCTGGTGATGGCTTTTGTTTCCGGCTGGATAACGGATCGCATCGGAGAGAAACGGGCCATCTTCATCTTTCTCCTCTTGACTGGGACCGTCACCATCCTGCTGGGGACTTTCACAGGGACGTGGCTCAAAGTGATGGTCTTCTTCCTTCCAGCGCTTGCCGTATGCTTCTTCCCTCCCGCCTTCTCAGCGCTGTCGAGGATCGTCCAACCCAACATGCGCAGCATGGCGGCGGCACTGGCTCCGCCGATGGCGTTCATCTTCGGCGGCGGACTCCTCCCCACGGGTCTGGGCTACATAGGTCAGCGGTATACCTTCGGACTGGGGATAGTCATCACGGGCATCGTGATCGTCGCGGGTTCAGGGGCGGCTTTCCTGCTGAAGCTGATCGAAGAGATGGAAGAGGGCTGTTGACCGCGCAAGAGGGGTAGGCGTGGCCGGGAAGCTTAGATCTTTCGCGGCTATTTGGGTAAACGCCCTGACCGGCTGGCTCGAGCATGGGGCATCAGGTCTTTCGGCCGCCATCGCTTACTACAGCGTCTTCAGCCTCGCCCCGCTGGTGGTCATCATGGTCGCCATCCTGGGTTTGTTCTATGGACGGGACGCCGCGGACGGGCTGATCGTCCATCAGCTTGAAGGTCTCATGGGAACCCAGGCAGCCCAGTTCATCCAGAGCCTGCTCGCCAACGTGTATCACTCTCATAGCGGGGCCCTTGCCACAACGTTCGCGGTGATCGTGCTGCTATGGAGCGCCTCTCGACTGGTAGGGTCGGTAAGAGGGGCCCTCAACGCTATCTGGGGAGTGAACCCCGGTTCCACCCGGAGGGTAAGGAGTTTTCTGGTCGGCAAAGCCCTCGACATCGCCTCGGCGATTGGGCTGGGCGCCCTTCTACTGGTTGCCTTGCTGGCCAACACGGCCGCGAGTGCGCTCACGCGCTACTTCTCGGATCGTGTCCCCTTTTCCGGGGCGTTCGTGCAGGTCATAGCGGTCATGGTCTCTCTCTTCGGGGCTGCGTTCTTTGTCGCCGCGGTCTATCACAGCCTCCCCGCCGTGCGCATCGGATGGCGGGAGACCTGCGTAGGCGCCGCCACCTCTGCTGTGTTCTTCACCGTCGGCAACTATCTGATCGGCCTGTACTTAGGGAGAACCAGCGTGCAGTCCGTGTTCGGAGCGGCCAGCTCCTTGGTGCTGATCATGATCTGGATGTACTACTCGAGCCAGATCTTGCTACTGGGCGCGGAGATCACCCGGGCATACGGTGATCATCGGAGGAAGCCAAGTCCAGCGACACAGCTCCCGCGACCATCCTCAAAAAGACCCAAACGCGGCCGCTAGCTCGCCGGCCTCTCGCCAACGCGGTCCCCATCTTTTCGTTTCCATTCCGTAACCGCCCACTTACGCGGACCTTACGCCCACTGGGGCACACTTAGCGCACGGATATCGGCAAAGGCGACGAACCGGAGGTAGCGGTACGTATGAGAGACGTTTTGAGACGGAAGTGGCTGATCCCGGTGGCAGCGGTGATCTTGACTCTCACGGTCGGCGCGGTCGCTTGGGCGGCAACGGGCTCAAATCCCACCGACACCACGACTGTTCCATCCACCGGTACTCCCTCGACCAACGCTTCCGCCACTGATCAGCCGATAGGGCTGGGCGGGCAATGCCGCGGGCGCGGTGACAGACTGGGCAACAGGGCCCCCCTGACCGACGCACAAAAACAGGCGCTCCAGCAGCAGCAACAGAATCAACAGGCTCAACGCGACGCGATGCTGAAGCTCGTTCGCGACAAGATGAGCACCCAGGATCAGGCGACGTTCGACCAATTGCAGGCCGCGGCGACACAACAACGCGCGGCACTGCAACAAGCGGAGCAGACTCTGAAGAGCACCACTGATCAACTCCGTTCCCTCGTCGACAAGTACCTGGGAACCACATCGACTACTCCTGGCTCGGGCACCACCACGCCCAGCACCGGAGGAGGCACCCCCACGACGACGGCGGGCTCCACCTCCACCTAATCTCAGCAGACAGAGCGTCCCTCCACGCTCTCGATCGCACCCCTCACTTCTCTGTGCCGGCCGGGCCCTAAGGGGCCCGGCCGGGGCGTTTTCTGGCGTCGCGCCGTTCCGCGCGCGACATCGCGCAGAAAACCCTTTAGAATCACTGGGGTGGCCACGTGGTGCGTCGGGGAAGGAACTCGTGGGGCAAAGAAAGGGATCATCGTCGGAACTCAGCGTGGGCGTGGCGCGCCTTCTGTTCCTTCGCGCCGTCCAGCGCGAAGCAAACTCGGTGCTCAAGGACTTGAAGGAGCAGGTGCTGCCTTCGTGGAGCGGGCCCCTTCAACCACCGACCGAGGCGAACCGCCTGCGCCCTGCGCCCGCCAGACACAGCGTGCGTGCCCTCTGGGAAGTAGGCGAGCTCAGCCGCAGTCGCACCTCCTCGGGGGCTGACGAGGCGCTCTCCGCCTGGACGGCCCGGTGGAACCTATCCGCGCCTTGGGTGATCGATGCAGGTTGGGAGACCTGCGTTTTCTGGCTCAAGCATCCGGAGACGTTGCGCATGGGTTCCCCGGAGTGGAGCCCCGAGACGATGGCTCGACTCAAGCCGGTGCCGGCCGAGGACCGGGTCCTCGAGGGATGGGACCCGTCTCTCGAACAGGAACGGATGTTTCGCCAGCGGGTGGAGCAACACGTCGAGCGCGTAAAAGACTACGCGGCAGGCCAGGGATGGCGCGCCGCCCTCGAGGATACGACCGGCTGGCGCTTCGATTGGCTCGTGTGGCACCAGGTGATAGGGCTCAGCTGGAACGAGATCTCCTTGAAAGACCCAGGCTCCCCCGCCCGCGAGGCGGTGAGAGCATCAGTCTTACGTACGGCCGAACTCGTCGAACTGCCCCTCCGCGACTCCCAAGAAGACTGAACAGAGCCCACGACTTGGTCCAGGAGGCTTCAATGACCGAAGACAAGCTTGCACAAGCCAAGGACGCCGCCTTGGAAGCATTCCGGGGCTCGGGTCCCAGTCGTCTCAACTGCGCGCAAGCGGTCCTGCGCTTCAGCTTGTTCATGATGGAGGCCGAGCCCGGGCTCGTTACAGTCGCGCGATATTTCGGGGGCGGCATCGCCCGCACTGGGCAGATCTGCGGGGCGGTCTCCGGAGCGGCCTTGTCGCTCGGTTTTCGCGATCACCTGATCTCCGGCCACGGCCCGGATGTGGTGCCCGCCACCATCGAGCGTTTGCAGGTACTGATGCGGGGCTTCGAGAATGAGTTCGGAGCCCTTCCGTGTGCGACCCTCCTCGGCTGCGAGATCAGCACGCCAGAGAGCTACAAGCGAGCCAAGGAGACCGGAGCCACTGAGCGGTGCTCGCTTTTCGTCTCATGGGTGTGTGATCAGCTGGCCCCGCTGCTCGGGGCGTAGGCAGGGCCAGGATCACCCGCCGAAGACAGCCGGCTAGAGCGGAATCACCATGGAGGACTGTTTGAGCACTGACCGCGGCAAGGAGGGCTACTCCATTTTTGCCGGGACCATCGCAGACATGTCGTGGCCTGCCGTGGAAGCAGCCGCTCAAAACGGCACCGCGATGTTGGTACCCGTTGCTGTCATCGAGCAGCACGGTCCGCACCTACCTCTGGCTACTGACACCTACGGAGCGCACTTTCTGTGCACCCGCATCCGGGAGGAACTAGCCAAAGTGGGAGTCGAAGCGGTGGTCGCGCCTCCCTACTATTACGGCCTGAACCCAACCACCGGGATGTTCCCTGGGACAGTGACTGTGGCTCCGGATACGATGGTGCGCATCCTCACCGAGATCTTGCTCCAGTATGCAGGATGGGGGTTCAAGCGGCAGTTCATCCTGAGTCATCACGGCGCGCCGGAGCACAATCAAGCTGTAGTCGAGGCCATCCAGGCCATCCGCGCCCAAGGAGTGGACGCCGTGATGGTCATGGGCGGCTTTATCCAGCACTTCATCGAGCCTTCGTACACATCGGTCTATCGCCATCCGATCCCTCTCGACGACGACGCCTTGATCCGCGCCCCGGAATCGGCGGAAACGAAAGCGGCCCGAAAGCGGCTGATGCGCTCCGACTGGGGCGTCCACGCGGAGGAGCGCGAGACGAGTCTCATCATGCGGTGGTTTCCCGAGACCCTCGACCCCAGCGTCGACATAGCACAACTGGAGCCGGTGCTGCCCCCGATAGAAGAGTTCAACCGAGCGGCCGCCAACCACGGGTGGCGAGACCTGTCCCCCCTCGGCTACATCGGCGATCCCTCGGTCGCCACCCGGGAGAACGGCGAATTGTATGCGCTCGAGGCGGCAGACATGGCCCAGGCGATCGCGGACTTCATGGCGTTGCGGCCAAGCCGATCGGTCTGAGACTTTGCGCCCGGACCCCGGTCCGTCTCGGCCCTGAGCCAGCCGAGCATGGTCCTCGCCCGACCAGACTAGAACCTGGCACCCTCCACCCGCTGGAAGTTGGTGTACAGCCTGCCGAATAGCCGGGAGTTCCGGCGAGAGGAGAGATTCATCACCAGGCTGTAGAACGGGTTCCGGCCGCGAGACATGTTCTCTCCCATCCGACGCAGAATGTGCAGCACCGAATAGTAGGTGCCATTGCAGGTGTTCATCTCGTCGATGGCCCCTCCTAAGGAGAGGCCCCGGTAGCGGGCAACCGGGTAAGTGAGCGTGTAGTACTTCCAGTCCTGAGGATATGCCTGGAGGGGTATGCGGTCCTGGGCCTTCATCTGGTCCCATAGACGGGTGCCGGGCAGCGGGGTCAGGAACAGGACATTGAGGTTATCCACGCCGTAGCGAGCCGCCGTGCCCGCGACGAGCTTACCGATCCCGGGCCCGTCAACGTCTAGCCCGATAATGAAGGAGCCCACCACCATGATGCCGTGCTTCTGTATCCGGCGAACGGAAGCCGGGAAGTCCCGGTTCTTCATCAGGTTGAACTTCTTACCCACTTCAGCCAGGCCTTCCGCTGTGGGGGATTCGAAGCCGATGAAGACTCCTATGGCTCCAGCAGCTCTGGCCAGCTGCAACAACTCCTCGTCGTCGCCGAAGTTGATGGTGACCTGCGCGACCCACTGCTTGCCCAGGTCGGCCTTGGCGAGGGCACGGAAAAGCTCCTTGGCACGAGCAACCTGTTTGGCCCCAGTGCCGATCAGATTGTCGTCCACCACGAGGATGCGCTTCTCGGGGATAGACCGGAATTCTCGCACGACATCGGCGATGGGCCGCTGACGGTAGCGGGAACCGTTGAAGGCCGTAACGCTGCAGAAGCTACAGTTGAGCTGGCAGCCACGCGTAGTCTGGATCGCCCCAAAGGCGTACGTGTCGGGGAGCAGATCGTGGCGTGCTAACGGAACGTCCTTGGTCTCCGCGAGTCCCCCTTCGTACAGAGGCTTGAGCCTCCCGTCACGGGCGTTCGCGAGGACCTCAGCCCACACGCCCTCCGCCTCTCCGGTGACTATCGAGTCGACACGCCCGGCGACTTCCTCAGCGCACATGCTGGCGTGGATGCCACCCATGACAACCGGCACGCCAAGGTTGCGATACCGAGCGGCTACCTCGTAGGCTCGGTTCGCCTGCGAGGTGAAGGCAGTCACCCCCACCAGATCCGGCAGCGGCATCGTGTCATAGTCGGGCACGCCGAGGTTCTCGTCGATGATGGTGATCTGCCACTCGGCCGGGGTCAGTCCGGCAAGCACCATGAGGCTCAGCGGCTTCCATGCCCGATAGCGGTTCCAGCGGCTGCCACTGGTCTTGGCCATGCTGACGAAGGGATTGGACGGATTGATCAAGAAAAGGCGTGGCTCACGGGAATTCATGGAACCCATCCGTCGTGTTGTCTAGCGGGGGGCGAACGGGTGGGTGGCAGGTGGCTCGGCATCGCGCGCGGCCCCACAGAGAGCACGACCCAGCCATGTTTCATTATACATTAGCCTGCCACCCCGCGGTTGCATCGGGGGCGATAAGCGCCAGGTCTGAAGCGCCATGGCGTCACCTGCAGTCGGGGAACGGGTCCGTGACAACGAGAAGTCTCCAAAACGCCGGAGGCCGCCTGTTTCCAGACGGCCTCCAAAGCTCTACGTTAGCGCTGCGACCCCGAAGGCGCCGTGGGAAGGCGTGCGTCGGGGATCCAACGACTAAAGGCGAGCGCCACCTCCGGTCCTATGGCCGCTGCGCTTACTGGGCAAATTGTCTATTTGGACCACCTCCTTTCAAACGCTTGATTAGAATTTTACTCTTCCCGCTCTAAATCCTGCAACGTTTTGGGCCAGTCTTCTTTTAGCAGCCGCGACAGCGCACGGTCGGCGAAGACACGCCCTCCTGTCTGGCAACCCGGACAGTAGTCACACTCGTTTTGGGCGTAAGCGATACGCTGGATCGGCGCGCCACAGATCGGGCAAGGCAGACGATGACGTCCGTGCACCGCCATTTCAGGCCGGAACGCGGTCACTTTGTCGGGGAAGCCCTCCCCCACCTCGGCCCGAAGCCTCTCGGTCCACTCGGTGAGAACCGCCCGGGCGGCATCATACAGCCGGGCCGATTCTTCCTCGCTAAGAGAGCCGGTCAGTTTGAACGGCGAGAGCCTAGCCCGGTGGAGTATCTCGTCGGAGTATGCGTTTCCTATCCCGGCAAGGATATGCGGGTCTGTCAAAGCGCGCTTGAGCGTCCGGTTCTGACGGGCGAGCACCTCCCGAAACTTTCCAAGGTCGGCCGTGAGGATCTCGAGCCCGCCCGGATCCATCGTGGCGAGCGTGTCTCTGCCGCACACGAGATGCAGGGAAGCACGTCGTGTCTTCCCTGCTTCAGTCAGCAGAAGCGTGCCGGTTCCGAAATCGAAGGCCGCGAGTCCGGATCCTCTTGGGATGGCTGCTCCGCTTGGCTTCCAATGCAAGCGCCCGGCAATCATCAGGTGGATCACAAGGAAGAGATCCCCCTCAAGAGCCACCACCAGCCGCTTTCCGAGCCGCTCGAGCCCCTCCACACGCCGCCCATTTGCCGCGTCGAGGGGCGGGACAACAGTGCGCAGCACGAAGGGATTGCCCAGCCTCACCCTCCGCAACTCCTGCCCTAGGATGCGAGAACAAAGGGCCCCCAGATAGACCTCCAGGTCGGGGATCTCAGGCATCGTGCCGGTCTCGGCGGCCAAACGCTCTCGAGCTCACGCCGGGCTCCTTTCCCCGTTTCCTGGCGCTATGTTACCGCGCACGGGCATTCGGGCGAACGGCTCGTGTCCGGTCGCGGTGGTAGACTCGAGGAGTCTCCCGGATCGCCGTGGTCGCACGCCCGAGTCACCACTCGGCCGGTACGTCGGAGCCGGGTGGATGGTCACTGTGCTGGTCGCCCTAGTGGCCGTCATCGTACTTAGAACGTCATTCGTGCGGAGGGAGAAGTGAGCGCGTTTCCTGCCATAGTCTACCTCGACGAGAGCGGCATATGGGTCGCGGAATGCCCAGGCATTCCAGGCTGCATGAGCCAGGGGCCATCTCGTGAAGCCGCCTTGGCGAACCTGGAGGCCGTACTGAGCGGCTGTTTGGCGGTCAGAGCGGAGTGCGGGATGTTGCCCTCTGTGGAAATCGACCCGGTGGTACTGGTCGGGCGAGAAGTCGTGCTCCTCGAGGTGGACGGAGAAGACTCATGACGCGAGCGGAAGATCAGCCAGCGCCAGGTCCGTCGGCACCGTAAGGCATGCCGCACCAGCCGGTGATGAGCGGCCGTGAAGTCGTGAGGGCTTTCGAGCACCTTGGCTGGAAAGTCGCTCGGCAGCACGGCAGCCACGTGATCATGATCGGGCCTCCCGGGGCATTCGAGCAGAACAACGTCACTCTGACGATTCCCGAGCACCCAGTCGTCGCCACCGGGCTGCTGCATGCCCTGGTCCGAGCTGCCGGAGTCGATATGGCCGACTTCGAGGCTGCGGCCGCGGGCCACCACGGCGAGGCTCGCGAACGTATCCGCGAGGCCGAACGGGAGTCTTGAACGAGGCCGAAACTGGGAACGGTATTCTTTCAGACTACCCCAACGTAGGTCGGCGGCAACGTCGCACGGTGGGAACGGCCCCGAGCCTAGGAGGAAGCAATGGCACTCGTCTCTCAGACCTTTGAATTGAGCCCATTCACGGTCGTTGACATGCGGGCGGTCGGCGACCTGACCATTGAAGCGCCGGAGCCGGGAGCGATGCCCTCGCTCACCGTGGAGACGGCCGAGGCGATCCTCCCCAAATTGCGGAACGAGGTCAAAGACGGCCGCTTAGTGCTGACCTTCGACCTCATGTGGTGGGAATGGATCACGTGGTGGTTCAAGTGGATGACTCTCTCCGACAAGAAGGTCAGGTACACCCTCAAAGCAACAGGCGTCAGCGAGATCAAGCTGGCCGGGTCCGGGACGGTTGCGGCCGACGGCCTCACCGCCGATCACTTGGCGCTCAAGATCACCGGATCAGGCAAGATCAGACTCGGTGATATCCAAGCCGGCCAGTTGAGCGCGCGGGTGTCTGGTTCGGGCGATTTCTCGCTTGCGGGCAAGGTGGAGCAGCAAGAGATCAACATCAGCGGATCAGGCAATGTCGAGGCAGCCGAGTTGGAGTCCAATCGCACCTATATCACAATCAGCGGGTCGGGGAGCACGAAAGTCAAGGCCAAGAAGGAGCTCTCGGTGAAGATAAACGGCGCCGGACGCGTCTCATACTTCGGCGAACCGCAGACCTTCAACCAGCGCGTGAGCGGCTCCGGGAGGATAGAGAAGCTGGGGTAGCCCGCCGGGACGCATGATCTGCTACCACGAGCCCGTCCGCGTAGCCGGATGGCGGCCGAGCTCGGGAGCCACCTCAGGGAATGAGATCAGATTGTCTTGCTTTTCTTGGGTTTCGGCTCCTTGGGCGGCAGTGAGCTCACGAACTCGACAGAGAGGTGCAGCCATTCCTCGAGAGCGTCCGGATCCCGGAAGATGGTCTCCGGTACGACGACGTATTCCTTCATCGACCGTCCCGGCGTCGGCTCGAACGGAACCATGCCAGCGTCTCGCTCCGCGGCAGCGCGGTCCTCTTCCGCGAGCCGCAAGACTATCTTTTGCCCGTGGATGCCCCCGAGCATATGGCCGTTGAGGAACAGGGAGACTCCGCCAAACATCTTTCTCCGCTCCACACCGGAGAACGGGGCGGATGCTTCGGCCAATAGCTCCCCCAACTCGGGCGAGGCCTTTTCCCAGTCCATCGCTTTCTCCTTCGCCTAGCGTGCCGTAAAGCTCAAGTGCAGCTTCATAAGAGGACGTCTACAGGTGGGCCTCCACGAACTCGAGTGCACCTTCGAAGATCTGTTCCCTGTCGTTGTCGAGAGTCGCACAGTGGTGTGACCGCGTGAGCAGCGAGAGTGTCTTGTCCCGAGAGCTGATCCTTGCGTATGTCTCTTGCTGATTGGCTGGTGGGACCACGTGATCGTCTGGTGAGGAGAAAAGTAAGGCCGGACAATCGATTCGCGGCAAGTCCTTGCGGACGTCACGCAGGAGGAGGCCGAGCTGGCGCATGGCCCGGACAGGGATCTTGGAGTATGCCCGCTCGTCCTGACCCGGTTTGCGGATGTCGTTACCAATGGTCTTGAGCCAGCGGGGAAAGCCCAGGACGCCCAGCAGATGCATGAGGGGCTCCTCGCGGAAACGCAGAGCCGCATTTACTGTGACGATCCCCGCTACCTCCGGATGCCGTTCCGCCGCCCAAAGAGCCAGCGTCCCCCCCATGGATAGCCCGGTCACGAAGATCCTATCGGCCCGCTGCTCCAGCCACCCATACGCCGAATCGGCGTCGCCCGTCCAGTCGGTCCACCGGGCTTTCTCCATGTCTTGCGGGGTGGAACCGTGCCCGGTTAGCAATGGCAGGGCGACACTGTGGCCCGCGTCGACAAACCGCAGAGCGTACTCTTGCATGGAGTACGGCGACCCCCCGAAGCCGTGGAGCACCAGGACTCCCACCCGGGGGCTCTCTCGTCTACCTTCCACGTAAAGTGGCTCGTTCCAGTCCATTGGCTGCTATTGTAACCGCATCGGGGGACCAAGGCCGGGTCTAACGGGTAGTCTTTGCGCCCTCCGCGAACAGGGCCATGCAGGGGGGTATGAAACGGTCGACAGACCGGCAGCAGTGTTGGCGCTCGACCAGGGAACGACGAGTTCCCGGGCGGTCGTGTTCGGGCGGGACGGCACCGTTCTGGGTAAGGCTCAATACGAGGTCCACCAACACTACCCCCAGCCTGGGTGGGTGGAGCACGACCCAGAAGAGATCTGGACGGGCCAGCTGAAAGCCGGTCGCGATGCGCTCGCCATCGCGGGTTTGGAGGCCGAGCAGTTGGCGGCTATCGGAATAGCCAACCAACGCGAAACTTCCCTGCTCTGGGACTGCGAGACAGGCACCGCTCTCGGCAACGCGATCGTGTGGCAATGCCGGCGGACGGCCGAACGGTGCGATCAGCTCCGGAGGTCTGGTTGGGATCCGCGCATAAGAGAGAAGACCGGGCTTCGTCTCGACCCGTACTTCAGCGCCACCAAGCTGGAGTGGCTCCTCTCGGCCCGTGCGGACGCCCGGTGGCTCATGGCTCAGGGACGGCTCAGGGCCGGTACGGTCGACAGCTTCCTCATGTGGCGGCTCACGCGCGGCCGCAGCTTTGTCACCGACTACAGCAATGCCTCGCGGACGATGCTCTTCGGTCTGAGGTCCCTGGACTGGGACGACGAGCTCCTCAAAGTGTTCGGGGTGCCGCGGGAGATTCTGCCCCAGCCTTGCTTGTCGTCCGCGGTGCTAGGGGTGTCAGACCCGCAATGGTTCGGCGCCGCCGTTCCGATCGCGGGGCTGGCAGGGGACCAGCAGGCGGCTCTCTTCGGTCAGGATTGTCTCAAGGCCGGTGACACCAAGAACACCTACGGTACAGGCTGCTTTCTGCTTATGAACGTGGGCACGCAGCCGGTCACTTCAAGACACGGGTTACTGTCAACGGTGGCGTGGGGCCTGAGCGCCGGCGTCGCCGCCGGCGCGGCGGCCGGCGCCCAGGTGACCTACGCGCTGGAAGGCTCGGTGTTCGTGGCAGGCGCAGCGGTGCAATGGCTACGGGACGAAATGGGCCTCATCGAAGCGGCCGCGGATATCGGTCCGCTCGCGACCCAGGTGCCGGACAACGGTGGTCTGTATTTCGTGCCGGCGATGGCCGGTCTTGGCGCACCCTACTGGGACCCTTACGCTCGTGGCCTGCTGGTCGGCATCACGCGCGGCACGGGCCGCGCGCACCTGGCCAGAGCCACCGAGGAGTCCATCTGTCTCCAGACCCGCGCGGTCCTGGACGCGATGACCCAGGATACGGGCGGTGCTCTCTCCAGCTTGCGAGCCGACGGCGGAGCAACCGGAGACGACTTCCTACTCCAGCTTCAGGCCGACCTCCTCGGGGTCCGGGTCGAACGGTCGAGGGTCAAGGAGACCACCGCACTGGGCGCGGCGGCACTGGCGGGCCTCGCCGTGGGCTTCTGGTCGCGTGACGACATCTCTGCGCTTGCCGGTGCCGACCGGACCTTCCTCCCCAGCATGAGCAGTAGCGAACGCGAGCGCCTCTACCGAGAGTGGCAGCGCGCCGCGGAGCGCGCGCTAGGCTGGGCCGAGCGAACAAGTGAGCAGGCCCCGGAAACGAAGACATTGCTCTCGTCGGCCGATGGGGCTCGAGCCGCTCGATAGCTGACGGCGGACTCGGTCTCAAGAGCCCGGCGTACCATCACCTGTGTGGGGTGCGGTGTCTGAGGCGGGGGCGCCGCTAGCTGCAACGCTGTCGTCGTTGCCGTGTGGTTCTAACGGACGAGCGAACCGCTCAGGCGTTGGCGGAGGAGGTTGCTCCTCCGGAAAACACACGGTTTCCAGGCATAGGCGCCGGCGCACCGGTGAGAGATCCATGCGCCAACGATCACGGCCCCCAAGATGGGACATACGATCGTGCCAAGTCCCCCGATCGCGACCGCGAACATCATGAGGGCGCTGTAGTATCGCCCTCCCCCTTACTGGAACCTTGTCTCGGCCCCAACGCTCCGGATTTGCCAGATCCTTCAGTTGCGCCCGCTGACGGTCGACCCTTCCGCGAGTATCGACCGGCTGTGCGCTTTCGTCAGCAGCGATAGCCCCCGGACATCACCTACCTCTGCGGAGGGAGCCGGCGCACGTCACCGCGCCGCTGGACCTCGACTTGTCCTGGATGTCGCCGGCCAATACAGACGTCAAATGTATCACCCCTGACTGAGTGAGGCGGGTTGCCCTTTTTCCATGACGCGTTGGCAGATACGCACGCCTTCCATGGCGTCCGTGGTCCAATAATCGGCCCCCACGTAGCCCGCTATATTCTGGTCGATGGTGCCGCCTCCGATGATAATCACCGGCGCCTTCTCGAGTTCGCCCGCGTGGTCTTTGAAGAGGGTGACGACGTCCCGCATGGCGGTGAAGGCAACAAAGAGCAGTCCAGAGAGTCCGACGATGTCGGGGCGAAAGGCCTTGGCCGCGTCGAGAAAGCGCGGCGTGGGGACGTTCACCCCCAGATCCTCGACCGTGAAGCCAAAGGTCCTGTAGGCGAGCGCGGCCATGTTCTTCCCTATATCGTGGATATCCCCCGACACCGTGCCGAGCAGCACCCGGCCGGAGGCATTGCCCACCATTTCGTTCTCCAGGCCTGGCTGCGCCAGCTCCATGATGCTTCTGAAGATCTCGCCGGCCATGATCAGGCCGGAAAGGAAGATGTCCTGGCGTTCGTACCGCTCGCCCACCTTGCGCATGCCCTCTTCCGCGACGCGCACGATGCTGAGCGAACTCTCGCCGGCCGCTAGGGCTTCTTCGACCAGACGGACAGCTGTCTTCTCGTTCAGAGCCGCGACTGCGGCCGCGATGGACTGCACATTACCCCCCGTGGGTGGCCGGTCTGCGCCCCTCGATCCCTTAGGATCATATATATAGATAACTGAGCGGCTGCTGTCAAGCCTGAGCGGCTGTTGTCGAGCCTGAGAGGCGGCAGTCGACCGCCGGGAGGCACTTCCCCCGGCTTCGGGGCGGTCGCTTTGAGTCGGTTTCCTCCGGGATGGCCTAACTCTCCAATGTCCGAGGCGTGACCCCTATTGACGTGCTAAGCCGGAACTGATCCGCACGGCACAGGAACCAACCCCAGCTGACCGGGCACCCTTCGAAGTCCCGGAAGAGGTGCTCCAGACAGAAGGCCGGCGATCCTTCCGCCACCCCCAGTAGGGCCGCCGCGTCAGCGTCCAGACTGACAGCCTGAACCGTGAGTTGCCCGCTAGGGATGCCCTCCCCTCCGGCGGAGCGGAGCAAACCGTCGAGGGATGTGATCTGCAACTGAGCTTCCACAAGCGGCCGGCGCTCGTCATAGACCACGTGCTCCAGCTGATAAATCAGGGGAACCCCACGCCGCTGAATGAGTCGCCGCATGTAGACGGTCGGCGCGCCCGTTGCGCATTCCAACATGGCCGCTACTTTCTCGCCGGCAGGAACGATCCTTGCCCCCAGCAGAAGCACCCCAACGGACGCATCCCCCGCCCACACGTCAGTCAGCTCCTGGAGTCGGAACACCGCTTCACCCAGGTCAAGGCTCCGCACGAATGTGCCTTTGCCTTGGGTCGTCGTGACCAACCCTCGGTCGAGAAGGATGCTGATGGCACGGCGTACCGTCATGGGGCTGACGCCGAACTCAAGCCTGAGCTGCGCCTCGGTGGGCACCTGGTCGCCGGCCCGATGGACGCCGGACCCGATGCGATCGGTCATGGTATTCGCGATGTGAAGGTAAGCCGGCTCGTGGGAGTGCCGGTCACGGTATCCGGGGGAGCCGGTACGGGCCGAGACCGCCGTGGAAGGCCGCCCCGGCCGCGGCGGCGGTGATTGCATGCCACCGGCCGCACCCCTGCTGTTTCTAATCTCCGTCATCCCCCGCACGATATGCTCTCGCGAGGCCGCGCGCAACCGGCTGGGAACAGATGAGTGGCGCCCGCCCTGGACGGCGGCTCGGCGTCGTCAGCCCGCGGGCCCCGGCCACGCGGCGCCCAGCACCCTACATCTCTATAGCTGCGTGGAAGCCTTCGTGAACGGCGTCGATGATGAGCCGCGGCGACCGGCAGTCCCCGATGACGTGGACGTCGAGGGCCAGGCCCTTCAATTGGTCCACTATCGCCGTGCGAGGAGCCATCCCCAGAGAATGGACCACGGCGTCGGTAACGATCTCGCTTTCCTTCCCGCCTGGGCCGCTCACCACTACGCGTCCCGTCTTCACAGCCTCCAACTTACAGCCCGTCCGGATGTCCACGTTGTGGCTCGCCAGCAGTTCGAGGAGAAGACTGCGATTCGCGAAGTTGTAATCCAACGCCGGCTCGTCAAGCATCTCGACCACCACTACCTTCTTGCCTTGATGGCTCAGGTAGAGCGCGGTCTCGCAGCCCACTCCGCCGCCGCCGGCGACGACCACCGTCTTGCCGGCGATCACCGCGCCGGCGAACACGTCGCCCGCCCAAAGCACGCCGGCAGCATCCAGCCCCGGGATTCCCGGGCGCAACGGTTCCGCGCCCACCGCCAGGACCAACTCATCGGGCACCTCTCCTGACACGAGTGAGGCATCGGCTTCCGCTCCTAGCCGCACGTCCACCGAGGAGGCGTCCATCTGCCGCTCCAAGTATGAGAGAAAGAGTTTCATGTCGTCCTTGAACGGCGGCTGTGAAGCCACCCACAAGTTGCCGCCCAGCTTTTCGTCGCGCTCGAACAGCACCACGGAATGCCCTCGAGATGCCGCTATCAACGCCGCCTCCATCCCGCCCGGTCCCCCACCGACCACCACGACCTTCTTCTTGCGAGTCGCCGGAGGGACGAGCCGATACTCGGTCTCCATGCCGGTGAGCGGGTTGACCGCGCAGCGCACGGGGATGAAGTGCGCCACCCGAGCCAGACATTCGTTGCAGCGGATGCAGGGGATGACCTGGTCTTTGCGGCCATGGATACTCTTGGACGGCAACGCCGGGTCCGCCATAAGTGGCCGGGCCATCGCCACCATGTCTGCCTCGCCGCCGGCGACGATCGCTTCGGCCTGGTCGAAGTCCATTATCGCGCCCAACGCGGTGACCGGCTTGCTCACCGACTGCTTGAGCCTAGCCGCAAGGTGCACGTTCCGGCCCCGGGGAAGGAAGAACGCCGGATGGACGTAGGGGATCGTGCCGGGCTCACCCATCATGCCGCAACTCACCTGGAAACAATCCACACAGTCTTCCACCAGCCGCGCAAACTGCATGGCCTCGTCGGCTTGTAGGCCACCGGGAACCAGTTCCTCCCCGCTGAAACGGAGCTCTATCCCAAATTCTGGCCCGCACTTCTCCCGGATGGCCTCGAGCACCTGTCTGGGAAACCGGCTCCGGTTCTCGAGACTGCCCCCGTACTCGTCGGTGCGCAGATTCGTGAGCGGTGAAAGGAACTGGCCCAGAAGCCACCCATGGCCGCCGTGGACCAGGCACATGTCGAAACCTGCTTGCTTTAGCCGGAACGCCGCGGAGGCGAAGTTCTGTATCACCTGCCCGATCATCTCCGAGGTCATCTCCTGAGTCTCGATCTTGCGACCGAGGAGCAGCTCATGTAGCTTGCTCGATCCCGGGGAAGGACCGATCGGGGGCCGGTCACCGATCAGGTTCGGCATGGTCTGACGGCCACCGTGACACAACTCCAGAGAGGCGAGGGCGCCGTACCGCTTTATCGTCTCCGCAAGTCTGGAAAGGCCGGGTATCTTGCGCTCGTGGTCGATGATGAGCTGGCCGCCGTGGGTGATGGCGTAGTCCGCGTCGACAGCGCTCTCGCCAACGGTGACGATGCCCGCTCCACCCCTTGCTTTCGCGGCGTAGTAATCCACCAACTCCGTGGACACTGATCCGTCGGTATTGGCGAGGCAGGGGAGCGTCGGTGCGGCCTCGACCCGGTTCTTGGCACTGAGCGACCCGATCTTGATCGGTTCGAGCAGCGATTCCCAGTCTGGCATGGGGAGGCCTCCAATAGCCGTCGAAACGCGAGCAGTGCAACAAGTTGGTTAACCATCACCAACCACCGCCCCAATCTTGCTCAGGGGTGGCTCCTTTGTCAACCGGCCCGACGACTGCCAGGACCGGAAGCGCGCAGTGCCGGGCTCTCGCCAGGCATGCGGCTCGCCTAAATGCGGTGTTTGACGAAAGTCCCCCGGTTGTACTCGTCGAAGGCCAGTCGCAGTTCCTCCTGAGTGTTCATGACGATCGGCCCGCCCCATGCAACCGGTTCTTTGAGCGGTTTCCCGGACACGAGCAAGAAGCGCATGGGCACTTCACCCGCACCCGCGGACACCTGGTCGCCGTCGCCGAAAACCACCACACTCTCAGCCGCGATGAGTGCCGACCCTCGGTCCGGCGAGAAGTATCCTGCGCCGTCGACCATGTAGGCGAATGCGCTGTGACCGCGCCTCATCGGATGTACAAACTGGCTGCCGCCAGGGAGCGAGACATCAAGGTACTCAGGATCGGTGACGATGTCCTGCACCGGACCCTGGACGCCGCCTACTTCGCCACAGATGACGCCGGCCGACCCCCCGCCTTCCAGCGCCACACGTGGGATCTGACTGGCCTTCACGTCCCGGTAACGCGGGTCCATCATCTTGTGCGACGCAGGCAAGTTGGCCCAAAGTTGGAAGCCCCACATGGGCCGCCCGCCACCGGGAGATGGCGTCTTCTCCCCCTTCGGCATCTCCTGGTGGATGATCCCGCTGCCGGCCGTCATCCATTGCACGTCACCTGCACCGATGATGCCGCTGTTGCCCATGCTGTCACCATGCTCGATGTCACCGTGCAGCACGTACGTTATGGTCTCGATGCCGCGGTGCGGATGCCAGGGAAACCCAGCAAGGTAGTCGGCCGGGTCGTCCGAATGAAAATCGTCCAAGAGCAAGAACGGGTCGAATTGCGGTGCTTCGCGATAGCCGAAGGCCCGCTTGAGGTGCACTCCCGCTCCCTCGATCGTGGGACGGGCTTTCAAGACGCCGACGATGCGCCTCGTTTCCCGCATTGGAGACTCCTTCCGACTTCGTGGCGGACGCGGCACCCGCTACGGCGCCGACCAAAGCTTGAAGTTGTCGAACCAGAACTGCACCCCGCCGGAGGAGGTGGCCTCGCCGATCAGTCCGATCTTCCCGGAAGTGAACGAGGTGTCGGTGACCGGGACACCCATCTTGGTGCCGTTCACGTACATGGTGATCGTGCTCCCCTGGCAGGTGACCCGGAGGTGGTTGAAGCCCGTCGGGTTGACAACGGAGCCGGCATCGAGCGCGCTGGTCAATTCCTGGCGCACTCCCGCCACCCGCTTCCAAAGCTGGCATTTGCCGTCCTTGGACAGCGCGAACTCGTAGTAGTTACTGTTGTCGCTGAGCCTGAACACCAGGCCGTACAGACCGTCCAGAGGATTGGCGATCTGAGCGTCCACCTCAACTGTGAAGTCCGCGTAGTTGGGGCTGCGAGCTCCCCAGGCCGACAGAGGAGCCTGGTTGATGCTGATCACGTAGTGCTGCAACGTCGTGTCGTAACCGACAGCCGATGTCTGGTCACCGAAGACGGCCCAGTGACCGACGGTGCTGGAGAAGTCATCCGCGAAAAGTATCCGTTTCCCGGGTGCGGGGGGCAACGTGCCAACGGCGTTGAAAAGGTTCCACAGGATCTGCGCGGCCTCGCCACGAGTCGCAACGGCCGTCGCGTCCCACGTGGCGCCGAACGCGGACAGCCCGGCCAGCAGGCCGTTGTACTCAGCGACCCTTAAGTTCGCCCCGTGATTGGGATCGTTGTAGAAGGCGGCAGCAAGCTGCCCCGTCCAAGTGGCGGGAGGATCGGGAAGCGCGTCCCCGGCAAACAGTCTGCCCGCCCGCGCCACGATGCTGATCAACTGGAGGCGCGTGATGTTCCTTGTCGGCTCGAACGTCGTAGCGGTCTTGCCCTGGACGATTCCAATATGGAAGGCCACCGCGACGTAGTCGTGCGGGTAGAGGTTGTTTGCGACGTCCGGGCCAAAGTCGGTGAAGGGTTTGCTCGAATCCGACCAATCGGCCTCGGTCACCGGCACTTGCAGCACCCCGAGGATCATCTTGGCGAATTGGGCGCGAGTCAGATTGTTGGCCGGCCGGAATTCCTTGTTGGAGCCCACCGGGTATCCGTCGATCACGCCCGCCTGGCCCAAGCCTTGGATCGCCGTGAAGTATGTGGCCGTGGCCGGCACATCGATGAAGATCGGGTTCCCCCCTGGGGGCGGCGGGGGACCTGAGCCCACCCGGTATTTCACAATCGTCCCTCCCTGGCCTACAGCAGAGCCGTGGGTCGTGTCCGGCAGGGAGACCGCGTTCAGTCCGCTCGAAGTACCGGAGCTCTGCACCACCCAGGTCGCGCCGCCATCGCCGGTGTGCAGGATGAGGCCGGCGGCGCCGATTATCCACCCTTCATTCTGATTCACGAATTGGACGGCCAAAGGTATCCCAGTGCTTCCCACCGGGACCTTCTGCCAACTCCGGGCACCGTTGATGGTGTGAAGCAAGAAATGGACGATCTGGAGGGGGTTAGAGCCGATGATGGAGGCGTCCCCGATGAGCCAGCCATTGTCCTTGTCAGTAAAAGACATGCTATCGACCCCGTAGATACCCCACTTCTCGCCGAGGGTGTTCACGTCGGCACCGTCTAGCCACGTCAGGCCGCCGTCAGTGGTGACCCTCACGCTGTGGTACGTGCCGGCAACGAACCCGATCTTCTTGTCGACGAACTTGATGGAATTGAATGTGATCGTGCTGGAGACGACCAGTCCGGAGTCCTGTTTGACCCAGGTGGCGCCACCGTCAGTGGTGTGCACGATGCCCGTAGAGCCGCCGCATGCCCAGACCGTATTCGCATCGACCGCTGTAATCGAAGCCAGCCCGGCGGGAGCAGGGGATGCCTGGACGACCCAGGTCTTGCCGCCGTCGGACGTGTGCAAGATCACGGGCTTGGAATCGGAGGTGGAACCGACCACCCACCCGTTACTGCTGTCGGCGAAGACCACCGAGAGCAGGCTGGCAGTGGAGCCGGAGGTCTGCGCCTGCCAGGAGAGGCCCCCATTGCTGGTACTCAGGATGACGCCGTTGTTGCCCACGGCCCAACCTGTGTTCTGGTCGACGAAGAACACCGAGCGGAGATCTTCCGCAGTCCCCGAGCTGAGGGTCTGCCAAAAACCCTGGCTGGCGAGCGCAGGACCCGCACTTAGCGCGATGAGAACCAAGACGAGGACCACGCAAGGCAACAGCCGCCACGCCACCCGGAGCACGGGGCGAGATCCTGCCCCATCTTCCTGGCCGCTGGAAGTGAGCTTCCTTCCGGTGATGCCGCTCATGCGCCCTCCCCTGTACTGCTAGTCGTGACAGGCACTAGAGAACAACTAGTTTACGGGAAACCTTCCGCCAAATGAAGCGGACTGCCAAGCTACTTGCCTCCCAGCACAAAGATAAAGCTTTTCGCGCCCCCGCCCGACACTATCGATGAATGGCTAGTGATAGAAACGAATACATGCGCCTCTGGGTAACTGGATGAGCTTTCAGTTCACCAGTCAGATCATTCCGATCGCTGCCGCCGCCGCGATCCTTGTCGGCCTGTTCTACGTGGCTTGGAACAACCGCAAAGACCCTGTCGGCCCGTGGTTCGCTGCCACCATCGCGGCTCTCTTCATCTGGTGCGTGGGCTACGTTCTCGAGATCCTTGCCCAGGGTCTCCAGGCGAAGACGCTTTTCGCCAATACACAGTTCATCGGCGCGGCGACTTCCTCCGTCTGCTGGTGGTACCTCACGCGCCGCTACCTCGGCAGCCTGAAGACGAGCCGGTTCCTATCGATCGGGCTCTGGCTCATCCCCGCGGCTACCATCGCGTTGGCCTTCACCAACCCAGCGCGTCTCTTTCGGGTGAACCCAATCATCGAGTTCACGGCCGCACCGTTCCCCGTGCTGCACGCGGACTATGGCCCGTGGATCCTATGGGTCTTCCTGCCCTTCCTGACGCTCGTCAACGTGTCCGCCCTCTTTTTGCTCATCCGCTCGATCATCCGCAACCCCGGGCGCCGGAGGCACACTCTGGTTCTGTTGGTCTCGCTGCTCATGCCGCTCTCGACCACGGTCGTCTACGTGCTGGACGTGCTGCCATGGAAAGACTACAACCCCACCCCGATCATGTTCGGGGTCTCCGGTCTGGTGCTCACTTTGGGACTGTTCCGCTGGCGCTTGTTCGATATCGTTCCCCTGGCGCGAGACCTGGTGGTGGAGAACCTGGCCGATGGCGTGATCGTGACCGACCGGTCGGGCCAGATCGTGGACATGAACCTGGCCGCCGAGCGGATCACGGGTGTCACGCGACGCGATGCAGTGGGCGGGCGCGCAGGGAGTCTTTTCGCCGGTTTCACGGTGCTCGCACAGCTCTTGGAGGAGGCCGGGCCGGAACTCACTCTGCCCACGAACCGCACCGAGATGACGGTGAAGACCGGCCCGGCCAATCGCTTCTACAGCCTCACGTCGTCGCCGGTCTCAAAGCGGGGCGGCCGATTCTTGGGCCGGGCGGTCGTTCTCCACGACATCACTGAACGGGTAAGCCTGTTCGAGCAGGCTCGCGAGCTCGCGAGCAAAGACGACCTGACGGGACTCTTCAACCGCCGCCACTTCTTCGAGCTCACCGCCAAAGAGCTGGAACGGTCGCGCCGGTACCACACGCCGGCGGCGATGGTTTTCATGGACGTGGACCATTTCAAGATAGTGAACGACACCTATGGCCATCGCATGGGAGACGCCGTGCTCCGGGGAGTCGCCGACGCGTGCAAGCTGACCCTTCGTGACAACGACCTCATGGGCAGGTTCGGCGGCGAGGAGTTCGCCGTGCTTCTTCCGCACACCCCGCTGCCGGAAGCCATGGCGGTGGCCGAACGTCTCCGTGTCGCCGTCGAGTCGTTGGCCGTGCGCATCGATCCGGGAGACAAAACGGTCGGAGTGACCGTGAGCGTGGGCGTCGCCGAGTTCGGCGAGGCCGGAGGCGCCGCGGACACCCTTGACGCGGTGCTCGAAAGAGCCGACCAGGCCCTGTACGCGGCGAAGGAGGCCGGGAGGAACCGGGTGGTCGCCGCACCGATCAAGAAGATCCTCAAGGCCGTCGGCTAATGCGGCTTTCCGTGGGACTAGACAAGCTCGCGGCCCTTCAGGCCAGAGTCATCTCCAGCTCCACCTCGTCCCGTATCGGGATCCCATAGTTCCCCACGATAGGGATACACGGTTTCAACGTACGGGCTACATCGCGTAGGCCACGGTGCACCGCCACCAACAAGAACCCCCGGCGCTGATAGAAGCGTAGCGCGTCGAGATTGTCGTTTGTGGTGATAAGCCAAAGGCGACCGCAACCCGCTTCAGCAGCCGCGTCTCGGACCGCCTCCACGAGCCTGGTGCCGATGCCGGCGAACTCGACGAATGCATGCAGGGTGACCAATTGGCACTGGTCGCCGACGACCTCATACGTGGCAAGCCCGGTACGTTCGCCGATGGAAGAAACGGCACAGAACCCTTGGAGCTCGGCCGCGTAGATCTTACGACCCCGAGACACCACGAAGTCGGATCCCCAGGCCCGGACCATTTCCAGAGCCCAGGCCCGGTCCGCCGGCCCCAGAGCCCGTATGAGAGTTTCCGCCATTGAGCCTCGCCCGCTTCGTGACGTTCGTGTGAACGCATATTAGCCCGTATACAATGGGAAAAGGCGGAGGAGAGCTATCGCGTCGCCGGGGGGCCGACGAGGGATGCACTCCGTCGACGTCCGGTTGTACCTGATCAAAAGAGGAGATGCCATGGATGAGTCCCCAGACTACCAGTCTGTCTTGCGATGCCTCGCTCCATGCGGCGTAGAATGCGACCGCTGCACCTGGTACGCGGACGGGCGTGTCCGACGCGAAGCCGCGCAGCTCAGACTGGATTTGAAGGGCTTCGAGAGCCTAGCGGCGCGGGTAGCCGGGGAGCATCCGGTACTCGCCGGATACCCTGAGTTCCAGGGAGTACTCGACTTTCTCGCCGAAGGCAGCTGCACGGGCTGTCGCGCCAGCGGCTCGGGCCTGCCATTCTGCGCCGCACGGATCTGCTTCCGCGAGAAGGGTGTGGACTATTGCTTCCAATGCGACGAGTATCCCTGCTCGCACAACCAATACCCCGAGATGCTCGAGCGGCGATGGCGCGCGGCGAACGACCGGATGAAGGAAGTGGGCGTAGTCTCCTTCTACCAGGAATCGCTCGAGAGGCCCCGGTACTGAATCGGCCGCTCTGGTTCTTTGGCCCGGACCGGCATCGGCGCCGCACGGCCCCGTATACTCTGTGCATGCCCATCACCGCGGTCATCTTCGACATGGACGGCGTGTTACTCGACTCCGGGGGAGCTTGGAACGAAGTGCTGCAGGAATTGTTCCTTGTCTGCAAGCGCCCATGGAGCGCCTTGGACCAGCAAGCCTTCGCAGGCGGGGACAATTCGAGACAATGGGCCTCCTACCTCCGCCGGGTGCACGACCTTCCCCTCACAACCGACGAGATCATCCGCTGGGTGACCGAGCGACTTCTCGATAGGTTACGTGTCGAGTTGCCACTGCTCCCCGGCGCAGTTGAGGCGGTAGCCCGAATCGGAGCGAAGTACAAGCTCGGCCTCGCAAGCTCGTCCCCCCGGCAGATCATCGCTTATGTCCTCAACAGGAGCGGGCTGGAGTCACACTTCGCAGCTTGGGTCTCCTCCGACGATGTTTCCCGTGGCAAGCCGGCGCCGGACGTCTATCTCCGCACTTGCGAGTTGCTCGCTATATCACCTGCATCAGCGGTTGCCGTGGAAGACTCGCCCATGGGAGTCACCTCAGCAAAGGCCGCGGGCCTTGGTGTGATCGCTATCCCGCACCCGTGGTTCCCGCCGGCAGGCGACATTCCCGCAGTGGCAGACTTGGTTCTCACTTCTCTTGACCAGCTTCTCCCCGAGACGGTGGCCGGACTTGGCCCAGGGGCGACGCGGGCTTAGAGGGTGACCCCCGACTTCGCGGCTTTGGCCCGTAGCGAAGTCTCGAGGCTCTGCAGCTTGGCCGTGTACGCTGCCAGCCCTGAGTAGTCACCGTAGTAAGCCTTCGCAAAGGATGCCCAGTCGTACGGTTGGCCGGCAAGGGCCTCTTTCAGAGCTCCATTTTGGCCGAGCTTGAGAAAGCGGCCAAAGGCGATCATCCCCACTTGCGCGCTCGGGAACGTATACCAGTCGCTACCGGCCACCGTGACCTTGCCGTTTGCCAGCACTCCCCATCTTGTTGGAGCGCTGCGATAGCGGAGACACCCGAAATTATTCTGGCGGGCAAGTTCTCCGCCCAGCTTGGGATCGCCCAGGGCAGTCTCGGCCGTGAGGATCACCAGTTGCGGTAGCACGCCGATGCCATACCACTTGGAGTTGTTGACCACCATGGCCCCGGTGATCGGGCTGTTGTGAGGCATGAAGAGCGAGCGGTCCATGAACTGAGCCGCGGTGGTCGCACTGGCGGGAGCGGCGAGCAAGCCACCCAGCATCGCTGCGCCGACAAGCACCAGACTGATCCGGGCGAACAACGGTCGCATCCAACTCTCCTCTCCCGTCCGGTGCGAACCGGATGCGAGAGCCCCAAGGCGTTGTGTCGTGAGCGACGTGGACCGAGACAGACGACGGATGCTACCACGCGGAGTCGAACACCGACAAACCCTGTCCGGATGCCGCGCTATCCTGTTCCCATGAACGACAACACCATACACAGGCGGCCACCAAGGCTGTCCAAGTCGAGATACACGAGTTTCCTCGCCTGCCCACGGCTCGGATACCTCCGGGCATTTCCTGCCCGTTTCGACAGCTATTGCACCCTTACGCCCGAGCGCCAGGCCCTTTTCGACTCGGGCAACCGCGTCGGCCGGTTAGCTCGGAACTACTGGCCGGGGGGGCTGCTCATCGAGGCCGACCACACGCGGATTCCTGAAGCCCTCCGCCGGACCCGAGAAGCACTGGCCCTTCGCCGCGAGGTCATCTACGAGGCGGCCGTCGAGCACCAGGGGATCCTTGTCCGTGTCGATATTCTTCGTCGGCTGGGCAATGGCACCTATGAGCTCACCGAGGTGAAGTCGGGCACCAAGGTCGACGAGGCCAAGCACATCCCCGACGTGGCCATCCAGCTCTACGTGCTTGAGTCTTCCGGCCTGCCAGTCGAACGTGCGAACCTCATGCACCTGAATCCGGACTACATCCATCCGGGCGGGAGCAGCCATCGCCCCCTCGACCTGTTCGTGCCCGAGGACGTGACCGGGCAGGCGCGGGCGCACATTGCCTCGACGCTGCCCGCCTCGCTTCGAAGCATCGCCCTTTGGCTCCTGCGAGACGACCCGCCCGAGGCCACCGTCAGAAACTCCTGCCACGACTGCGAGTACTACGAAGGGTACTGCCGGCCGCGATGCTGCGAGTTCCCGGTCACCGAGTTCGGGTGGGCGAGGCAAACGGGGCCATTGCTTCAGGAGATGGGCATAACCGACATACTCGAACTGCGCAAAGACACCCTGGAGTATGCGCGACTCGTGGGCGCGGTACGTTCGAGCGCGTACGGCCCGCGGGTATTGCGCGTGGTCGACTCGGTCCTCTCGGGTGAGCTACGGATCGAACCGGAGTTGGGGGAGATCTTGGATGGTCTGGCCCGCCCGCTGCATTTCCTCGACTTCGAGTCCTGGAACCCAGCACTGCCCGTCTTCGCGGGCACCCGGCCGTATCAGCAACTACCGTTCCAGTGGTCCGACCATTGTCTGCTTGTGGACGACGTTTGCGATCATGCGTATCACTTGGCGGACGGCGATCAAGACCCACGTTTTCAAGTCGCGGAAACGCTGGTCTCTCGATTCGCGCAAGATGACGGCGCCGTCATCGCCCACCACGCTGCTTTCGAGCGCGCCTGCCTCAACAACCTGGCCGCACGCTGCCCGCGATTGGAGCTTCCGCTCCTGGACATAGCTTCGCGGCTGGTGGATCTGGAGGCACTCGTCGCCGACAACGTCTACCACCCGCAGTTCCACGGCAGCTTCTCGCTGAAGGCGGTCTTCCCGGCTCTCGTCCCAGGGGAGAGCTACCAGAACCTGGCCATCCAGAATGGCAATGCCGCGGCGTTGGCGTTCGGAGCCTTGAGGATCATGCCCGACGGCGCCGAAAAGGACCGGCTAAGAAACGAGATGGTCGACTACTGTGACCAAGACACCTGGGCCATGGTCCAGATCTACCGGACTTTGCGCGCGTTAGTGTGACCCGCTGGTTCGGTTTGGTCGGAACGGCCCCCAGCTTCGGGCGAGCTTGCGCTGGTCACTCTCGCGGGTCGTCAAGAGGCTCCGGAGCGTATGGCTCGCCGCCGATCGGGGGTGTGCCATCTCCAGCCCAGCTTTCTCCAGCCGGCTCCGCGGCCATGGGTTCATCCGCGGCCGGCGGCGTGCTCCAGTGCGAGTTCGTCTGGGCGTAAGACGGCGCCTGTGGAGCCTCGGGCGGCACAGTCGGTGTCGGGGTCGGGGGCGGCGTAGCCGCGGGAGCCGCGGCTCCCGGCGCGCCGCCTTGCTGTGGCGCGGTCGGACCCGAAGGTACGACCCAGCCCGGGCCGGTCCCCATGCCACCCGTGTTCGGCCCTTGATACGGCCACGCCCGGCCGACTTCTGCCGCCCGACGCATCGAGATCTCGTGACGTCGGCGCCGTCGATCGCGCAGCCAGACGTAGATCGACACGTACGTGGCGCCGAACCCAGTCAAGAAGAGCAGGGCCAGTATCACCGCTCCCGCCAAAGGTATCCACCTGAGCAAATTCAAGATCACCACGCCAAGAACACCCGCGGCCATGAGATGGCCCCGGTCGTCCACCCTCTTCCCGAGGATGAGACGGCCGATGAAGGCTCCGAAACTCACGAAGCCGAAGAGGAAAAGCCAGGGTACGCCGATCACCAACCAAGGTACGGCGACGATGATTCCTATGACGGTAATCACGAGCAGAGCGCTCACGAGGGGCACGACGATGATCGCTCCCAGAGCACCCCATCCCAGCGACGACCATGCGTGGCCCCTGACGCGGTCACGGACGAACGCCACTTGGCGGGGTGCGATCGCAATCGCGATCAGCGCAATGATCGCAAGCGCGATGGTCGAGGCTATCCATCCGACCACCGCTCCCAGGTGCCAGGGCGCCACGATGGGGTCGGTGATGCCGCCCCTGATGGCACCTCTCACTCTCGCGGCCACCTGCGTGGTCTGCCCAAAGATGGTGGCCCCGTTCTCAACGGTGAGCTTGCCGAACACAACGACAACCGAGTGGTCGCTACCGGTCAGGCCGGCGCCCACCTTCGCGGTGGATCCAATGGTGGCGTCACCCCCCACCACAACGACTGACCGATCGACGGTGCCTTGAACGGTCAGATCTCCGCCTATCACCACTACGTCGTTCCAGGTCTCGCCCGGCCCTACCACAACGTCTTCGAAGGCGACCAGTTTCTCGCCACCCGGGCTGATCGCACGTGCGCCGGCCGCAAACGCCGACTGAGGCTCCAGCCGGCCAGACCCAAGCGCGATCGCCGCCACAACTAGACAACACAGGGCGCTTGCGACAAACCCAAGTCGGCCAAATCTCGAGAGGCGGACACGCAGCCGCCTTCCCTGAACGATCTCGCGCTCTCGACCGGCATTCTCTCCAGGCACTTTCGACTCACCTGCCGAGTGTCTCATGTGACTTTCCCCCTCAGCCTGACCCAGGCTGGTCCTATCTCCGATTCGGCGTGCCCGGGCGGATGGGTGCTCATCCCGCGTGCGCCACCGATATCCGGATAAAGTGCACAATCCATTTTCTTCTGAAACCTGTGAAAAATGCGGGGCGCTCGGTGCCCATTGCGCCTATGGGCCCCGTTCGGATATGCTCGGACGGAAGGGACCACGGGTCCTGTTCCCCGCGCAAACCTTGAGTGCTTGGCACCACTGTCATCTTGTGATGAGGGATGAGGGATGAGGGAGGGAGCGAGGATGACCGCGACTTCGATGGCCGTCGGCCGGTACGTACTGAAGCAAGGCGCGGCAGCCGGCCATCAGGCGGGCCCCTATTCTGGCAGCAGCCTCATCTTCGACGTGCTTTCGTCCGGTGGCAACGCCACCAGGATGACTGGGACCGTCGCCAGCGAGGGAAGCGACTACGTCACCAAGGGCACGTTGAGTGGCTCGGGCCCAGGCTTCTCGTACAAAGGCGTGTGGACCGTGGGCAAGTGAGGTCTCGGGGACAGCCGAGGTTTTCAGGCCCAAACTTCGAGCATCGAGGAATGTGAGAAATGCATCCGGTCTTGGCCACCTTCAGCATGGGCGGGGAGCAGATCACATTGCGATCGTACGGCACCTTCATGGTGCTCGCGTGGTTGGCGGCGCTGGCTCTGGGGACGGCGATCGCCTGGCGCCGCGGATTCTCTTGGTGGCGAGTACTTCTCATATTCGTCGTAGCGCTCGGAGTGGGGATCGTCGGCAGCCGCCTCCTGGATCTTATGGTCAACTGGGGATACTACGCTCAGCACCACTCGCGGATCTACGCCGCCCAGTTCACCGGGTTCTCGCTCTACGGAGGGCTGATCCTCGCCTTGGTCGTGGCTGCGGCGCTTGCTAGAGTCTGGCGGCTTCCCTTGTGGCGTCTCGCCGACGCCGCTGTCCCCGCACTTGCTGCAGGCATCGTGCTGATGAGGGTAGGATGTTTTCTCAACGGCTGCTGTTTCGGCAAGACGACCGGGCTTCCCTGGGGTGTCACCTATCCTTCAGGAAGCCCCGCTTGGGCCGCGCAACTCCTCCGGGGGAAAACCAGTCCCCTCGGCCTTCTCACAGGGGCAGCGCCCGTGCAGCCAGTGCACCCCACGCAGTTGTACGAACTGACGGCCGCGCTCGCGTTCGGCGCGCTCGCCGTTTGGCTTGCGCGGCGGCATTCCCCCGATGGGATACCCTTCCTCACTTTCGCCCTGGGTTTCACTCTCTTCCGTCTGGGCAACAATTTCGTACGGGTGCAGCTCCCGACCTTCACGTTGCCGGCGTGGTTCTACCCGGCGTTGTACCTCGCCATCGTTGGCGGGCTGGTGGGGCTGCTGGTGTGGAGACTGCGGTTGATCCTGCGGCCGATCGACCAAATGCGCGAAATGGAGGGGAAACGCGTATGGAAACACCCTACGGCTTCTCGGCAGACGTAGACCTGCCCTACGAGCAGGCCCTTGAACGAGTCACGGCGGCTCTCAAGACTGAGGGCTTCGGTGTGCTCACCACCATCGACGTACAGGCGACGCTCAAGGCCAAACTGGATGTGGATTTTCGTCGGTACGTCATTTTGGGCGCCTGCAACCCGCCACTCGCCCTGCGCGCTCTTACCGCCGAGGTGGAGATCGGGCTGCTGCTGCCGTGCAACGTGATCGTATACGAGCGCGATGGCGGCGGTTCCACCGTTTCGGTGATGAACGCCTCGGCCGCGATGCAGTTCACCGGCAACGACGCGCTCGCCCCCATTGCAGAAGAAGTCACTGCGCGATTGCGACGAGCCCTCGCCGCCGCAGTTGCCTAGGTGCTGGCGAGGCGTCGCAGACCGAAGGTGTGCCGCGGGCCAGCCAAGCTGGAGGGAGGCAGTACATGCGGGTCTTGATCGCGGACACGTTCCCCGTGGCCGGTCTGGAAGAGTTGCGGCACCTAGGTGCGGACGTGCTCTACGCGCCGGGACTCGCCGACGAGGCCCTCGTGGATGCCATTTGCGTCCAGGGCCCTGAGGTCCTGGTGGTGCGGTCGACCCAGGTCACGCGGCCCATGTTGGAGAGAGGCAACTTGGGTCTTGTCCTTCGCGCCGGCGCCGGTTTCAACACCATCGACGTCGAGGCCGCTTCGGAGCGCGGCATCCTGGTGGCGAATTGCCCGGGGAAGAATTCGATCGCCGTGGCCGAGCTTGCTTTCGGCCTTATCCTCGCTCTCGACCGCCGCATCCCCGAGAATGCCGCCGATCTAAAGATCGGAGTCTGGAACAAAAAGGAGTACAGCAGAGCCCACGGCCTCTTTGGGCGAACGCTCGGTATCGTCGGTCTGGGCAGGGTTGGACGCGAGATGGCGATCCGCGCTCACGCCTTCGGCATGCCGGTGGTTGCCTGGAGCCGCTCGCTCACGGATACCGAGGCCGCACGACTGGGGGTACGGATGGCGGGATCCGCACGCGAGGTGGCGGCGGCGGTCGACATCGCGAGCGTACACCTGGCGCTCAATGAGGACACCCGCCGGATCATCGACGCGGACTTCTTCGCAGCCATGCCCGCGGGAGCGTTCTTCATCAACACCTCGCGCGCCGAGATCGTCGACGAGGAAGCGCTCGCCGATGCCGTCAGAGAGCACGGCATCCGCGCCGGGCTCGACGTTTTCGCCGGCGAGCCCGAAGGCGGCATCGGGAAAGTCGACAGCAGTCTTTTCGAGCTCGACGGAGTGATCGGCACCCACCACATCGGCGCCTCTACCGACCAGGCGCAGCAGGCCATCGCCGACGAGACCGTGAGGATCCTCCGCGAGTTCATGAGCAAGCGGCACGCGCCGAACACGGTGAACCTGGCCGAGAAGACGCCGGCCACTCACCTTCTGGTCGTCACACACTACGACCGCGTGGGAGCGCTGGCCGGGGTCCTCGACAAACTCCGGGCCGCGGGCATCAACATCGAAGAGATGGAGAACGTTGTCTTCCAGGGCGCGGCGGCAGCGGCAGCCCGTATCCAGCTGAGCAAGGCTCCCCCGAAGAAGGTCCTCGATTCGATCAGATCGGACTCACCCGACGTGATCGCGGTCAGCCTTCTCAAGCTCTAGACGTTCATTGATCCGAGCGCTTGAATGCCCCCTTTATGCCGCCGCTTAGTTGCTGGATCGCTGCCTCCGCCTCAGGCGAGACGAAAGCGACGTCCTTCCCCAGCTCGATGGAAAGCGGTAACGGCAGGAACGAGTGCCCAGAAACAGTGTCGGAGAGAAGTCCGCCCGACAGTATGTAGCCCTCCACGGCGCCGGTCGACTCGTCGAATTCGAGATCCTCTACCTTGCCCAGGTCTTTTCCTTCGGTCGTCTGGAGCCTAAGACCCCGGATGGCTTTCTTGCTGTCTAGCACGCGCTGTATCTCCGGCACCTCAGAGGGCTTCACCACGCTTTCCTTGGTGGAAAGGATCACGGAATCCGGGCCGATCGCCTGCAGAGCCGACCAAGGGGCGACTCTGGCGCCCGTGAGCAGGCCCTCCGACACCACGAGCCCAAGGATCTTCTGGCCAGGCTCGTCTACCACAATGTCCTTCACTTTGCCGAGCTCTTGACCGCCTTCGCGTGTGACGACAGTGCGACCTACGACTTCACTTGCCTTCATGATCCAATACCTCCTCGGAGGATGACGTACGACCTTAAAGACACCCGCAGCGCCGGAGTCAGCCCAGAGCCGGGCCGGGCAGAGCGCCGAAAACATGAACCGTGCCGGTCACCTGAAGGACCACCACAATGATGATAGCGAGGACGATCACCGCCCCCACATCCCACCATAGACCGTGCGTTCTCCTACCAACGAACCTGGGCATACGTGCCTCCCGAAGCACCGCGCTGCGTCTCCCCGACAATGGTTCCCATTATTACATCTCAATGGGCGCGCGTCGTCGGGTACAAAAGCGACTCAGGAGGGAAGAGAGAAAGGGCACGAACCTGAAGCATTTCCGATGAGGAGTCGCAGTGCCCAATCGGCTGTCTCGAGAGACGAGTCCCTACCTGCTCCAGCACGCCGGCAACCCCGTGGATTGGTACCCCTGGGGCAAGGAAGCTCTCGACAAGGCCGCCCGCGAGGAGAAGCCTGTCTTTCTCAGTATCGGTTATTCCGCGTGCCACTGGTGCCATGTCATGGAACGAGAGTCTTTCACCGACCCCGAGTTGGCCGAAGTTCTCAACCGGAGCTTCGTGAGCATCAAGGTCGACCGGGAAGAGCGGCCCGATCTCGACTCCATCTACATGGACGCCGTCACCAACCTTACCGGCCGCGGCGGGTGGCCACTCAGCGTCTGGCTCACGCCCACGGGAGCCCCATTCTACGGGGGCACCTACTTCCCGGATCTCCCGCGGTCCGGCATGCCTTCTTTCCGCCAGGTGCTCGAGGCGATAGCGGAAGCCTGGGCGGATCGTCGCGAGGACATCGAGGGCACCGCTCGGACGTTGGTGGATCGTCTCGCAAGAGAGCACGGAGCTGAAGAAGGAGTCACTTCGGCTCACGACGAGCGGGCTGTCGGCATCCGGCCCGGGGCGGAGTTCACGGTCGACACCGGCTGGAGAGACCGGACCATCCAAAGCCTTCGCCAGGGATCCGATGATCGCAACGGAGGTTGGGGCGGCGCGCCCAAGTTCCCGCAGCCGCTCCCCCTCCAGTACTTGCTCGCAGACTATGCGCTCAACCGAGACCCCGACGTCCGTCAACAGTTCGAGCTGGCGCTCGACTCGATGGCCGCGGGTGGCATCTACGACCATCTGGGTGGAGGTTTCCACCGCTATTCCACGGACGAACGCTGGCTCGTCCCCCACTTCGAGAAGATGCTGTATGACAACGCGCTTCTCGCCACGTGCTATCTGCGTGGATGGCAGCTCACAGGCAAGCGGCGCTATCGCGAGGTGGCCGAGGAAACGCTCGACTATGTGCTCCGCGAGATGACGAGCGCCGACGGGGCCTTTTTCAGCGCACAGGACGCCGATTCAGAAGGAGAGGAAGGCAGGTTCTTCGTCTGGCGTCGTGATGAGGTAGAAGCGGCATTGGGAGCCGAAGCGGAGCTTTTCTCTCGATCCTACGGCGTAACCGCGGGGGGCAACTTCGAAGGCTGGAACGTGCTCAGTTTGGTGGAGCCGCCGGACCATCCCCGTGACACAGAGCTCCTAACGCAGGCGCGAGGCCGTCTTCTAGCGGTCAGGGATCGGCGGGTACACCCAGATCGAGACGAGAAGGCGCTCGCCGCGTGGAACGGCTTGATGCTCACTTCGCTGGCCGAGGCCGCCCGCGCATTCGAGTCGGAGCGCTATCTGGAAGCGGCTCGGAATTGTGGCGAGTTCTTGTTGCGAGAGATGTTGACGGAGAACCACCGACTAGTTCGCTCGTGGAAGGGAGGAGTCCGGGGTGGCAATGGCTACCTAGAGGACTATGCCGATGTCTGCGACGGGCTTCTGGCCCTGTATCAGGCCACGTTCGTGGACCGTTGGTTCGTTGCCGCGCGCACACTCGCAGACTCCATGATCCTTCATTTCCGCCACCCGGCAGGCGGGTTCTTCGATACCAGCGACGACCACGAGGCCCTCATCACGAGGCCTCGCTCGCTCCAAGACAACGTCTTGCCCAGCGGGAACTCCAAGGCCGCGATCGTGCTGCTTCGGTTGGCCGCTTTCACGGGAGAAGGGCGCTATCAAGACCTCGCTGAGGGAGCCCTACGCACGGCGCAGCGGCTGTTTGACAGCATGCCGGTGGCGTTCGGGCAATGGCTCCAGTCGAACCAGCTGCTAACCGCGGGTGTGCGCCAGGTTGCAGTGGTCGGCCCACCCCATGCCACCGACACGGAGGCGTTGCTGCGAGTTGTGTTTGCGAAGTACCGGCCGGATAAGGTTGTGGCCGGCAAGGCCCCGGGAGCAGCTTCATCCGTACCTATGTTGGACGGGAAGGAACCTGCGACCGGGCCCCGCGGTGCTGACGCGACCGCGTGGGTGTGCGCCGGACACTCGTGTTCCGCCCCTACTACCAAACCCGAGGAGCTGCTCGCCATTCTCGAGAATGGCCGGCCCCACCATTGACGGGTCGGCGGCCGCGCTGCCGGCCGCCGCACACCGTGTCGCGTTCCGCGGCCTCCTCATGCTACATTCCCCACTGTGGAAGCAAGACGGATATTCAAGACGACCGGGCTTGTTCTTGCGGCCATAACGCTGCTGCTCACGGCTTGGGCAGCTCCCGCGCTGGCCGGACCGTTTCCCGATGTCGGTGACGACTACCCCTATCAGTCCAAGGTCGAGGCGCTCGCCGCGTCCCACATCGTCGAGGGGTTTCAGGACGGCAGCTTCGGGCCGAACCAGTTCATAAGCCGCCAGCAATTCGCCAAGATGATCGTGCTGACATTGGCCCTGCCGGTGAGCGACACAAGCATTTCCGCCTTCACCGACGTGACCAACGACCCCGACAGTCTGTACCCGTATCACTACGTGGCCGCGGCAGCAGATAACGGGATCACCCAAGGCGTCGATGCCACGACGTTCGCACCTTTGCGGAACATAACCATAGCCCAAGCGATAACCATGGTCTCCCGGTCCGCGGTCGCGCTCACGGACCAGCCTCCCCCCGGCGTGACGTCTGTCTTCGGCGCGTTCGACACAGTCCATGCGCCGTGGGCAGACCGGGCACAATATGCAGGGCTGCTCGACGGCCTCGAATGGTCCGCCACCAAGGACCATCCGGCCGATCCCATAACCCGAGGCGAAGTCGCGGCACTCCTCTACAACCTTATCTCCCTCAGGTACGCGTCTGACTCGTTGCAGTTACTCTCGATCACCGACGAGCATCTATCGAGTTGGCAGCCCCTCCAGGCCAATGGAGTGACCACCCAGCATTACGCAGCCCGGGTCGAGAACAGAGGTAACGCTGTGGTAGAGCTTTACGCTACTGCTTCTGGGCTGAATGCGCAGGGCTCTGTCCTGTGGGATAGGGGCGTACTGGAGTTCGTACCGCGAGTGCTAGCCCCCGGGGAAGCGGCATACGTCGGATTAGAAAACACTGTCGCGCCAGGCGGTGTCGCCACGACCACCGTCCGGCTTACGGTACATGGGCTACCCGTGGGCTCTCCCGATCTTCGCCTGCCGGTGACGGAACTTGGCGGACGCCTGGATGCGCACGTGGGTTACGCGGCCGCGGGCGAAGTTACGAACGACTCCGGCCGCGATGTCAGCCTGATCGACGTCGGCGTGGCTTTGTACGACTCGGCGGGGGGTTTGCTGGGATTTCAGACCGCGCACCTCTTTGACCTTGAGGCCGGCGGATCGACGCCTTTCATCGCCGCTCTGCACGCCATCTCGCCCGCCGATGCGGCCCTGGTGGCACGGCTGACAGGCGTGGCGTTCGCGGATGCTTCAACCGCCGGCCAAGTGGTTCCCTGATCGTTTAGCGCCTCGCCACGTCTGCGCGAACTCCGGGTGGGCGCGTCCGGGAATCCTTGGCCGTATCTACCCCACGAACTCGATGACCACCTGTTTGACGTCCCAGAGCGACTCGATCTTCTCGGCGATGTCGGCCTTGATGACAGGAGCGAACTGGTGATCCGCAGCCAGATCGGCCACGATCCGCACTACGCCGTCTTTGACCTCGATCTCCTTGATGAGATCCGTGCGGACCACGTCCAAGCCACGGAGGGGATTCATCACGTGGCGGAGGCGGCGTTTGATCACGGCTTCTGTCGTGGGTTCCCGCTCGGTGACCAGTCCGTGTCTCTCTTCGTAGTCACGGATCGCGGCCCTCAAGCCTTCCACGGCCAGCACCGAGCAGTGGGCCTTGATCGCCGGCAAACCGCCCAGCTCGTCGGACGCTTGCTTCCAGGTGATCTTCTTGGCATCGGACAGCGTCTTGCCCTTCGCCAGTTGGGTGATGATCGATCCGGTAGCGATGTTGGAGGCGCACCCGTAGGACTCGAACTTCACGTCGTTCAGCACCTTCGTCTCAGGATCGACCTTGATGTAGACGGCCACCATGTCGCCGCAGGCCGGGCTCCCCTCGGTGGCTTTGCCGTCCGCATCTTCGATCTTGCCCACGTTCTGCGGATGCCGAAAGTGCTCCAACACCTTCTCGTTATACGGAAACGCCATATTCCTCGGCCTCCTTAGTGATCCGGGGTAAGCGGGCTGATGGCTCGCAGCTCACCCACCACTTCGGCAATCGCGTCCACCACTCCATCGACGTCTTCCTGGGTGTTGTAGCGCCCGAGGGAGAAACGTACGGAGCCGTGTGCCCGCTCGTGGTCTCCTCCGATTCCCAGGATCACGTGGCTCGCCTCGAGAGACTTACTGAAGCACGCCGATCCGGTACTCACCGCGAACCCGCGCATGTCCAACTGCAAGGTGATGGACTCACCCTCCACGTAGTGAAAAGTGACGTTGGCATTTTGCGGCAGCCGGCGGGTCCGATGGCCGTTCAGCGTCGTGTACGGGATCTCGCCCAGGACGCGATCGAGGAGCCGGTCGCGAAGGGCGCGGAGCCGCGCGGTCTCTTCGTCGGTGATCAGCTCGGCTGCAGTGGCGAATCCTACCGCTCCGGCGATGTCTTCCACGCCGGCCCGCCGATTGAACTCCTGGAATCCTCCGTCCATCCATTTGCCGAGCGGAGTCCCGGAGCGGAGGTAAAGGCCGCCCATCCCTTTGGGACCGTGGATGGCATGCGCCGCCACTGTCACGAGGTCAGCCGGGATCTTACTCACGTCAAGAGGCAGCCTGGGAAAGCTGTGCGTGGCATCTGTGTGGAACAGGGTCCCCTTGGCCCGACAAATCTCGGCGATGCTTGCGATGTCCTGCACCGTCCCGATCTCCTGATTGGCATGCTGGATCGACACCACTACCGTATCCGAGGATATGGCCTTCTCCACGGCGCTCGGATCCACCAACCCGTCCGCGTCCACGTCCAGCACGGTGACCTTGAAACCCTGTTTGCCAAGCGTGGCCGCCGTGTTGAGCACCGGGAAGTCCTCGATGCGCGACGTGATCAGGTGCCTGCCCTTCTTCTCCCCCAGGGCCAAGGCGACGCCTTTAAGAGCCATGTTGCTGGACTCAGTGCTGCCGGATGTGAAGATAAACTCCTCTGCCCCTCCTCCCAGCCTGGCGGCCAGCGAAGCACGCGCCCTGTCCAATGCTTCACGTGCCTCGATCCCCATGGAGTAGCCAAACTCCGACGTGGCCACAGCATAAGTATCGAAGAGATATGGCTTCATGGCCTCGAGAACCCGCTCGTCCAACCGGGTCGCGGCTGCGTTGTCGAGATAAACGGTCTCGCCGAACATGGGACCCCCTAAATGAACAATGTCACAGTGGAGTGGCGAGCTTCCTCGATATAGGTGCCTACCGAGCAATATTCCGTAATGAGATCCTGACGGAGGTCGTCTGGTCCGACCCCCATGATATCCATGGTCATGTCACACGCGAAGATCTTGCCACCGAGAGCCTTGAAGTCCTGGGCCAAGCGTTCAAGCGACACCACCCGGCTCTTCTTCATGCGTTTCTTGACCATCCATTTGCCCAAGCCAAGCATGTGCATCTTGGAAAGCTGACCACGGTCCAACTGCCCTTTCTTGAGCCGCAGGAGGCCCCAGAAAGTGAAGTACATCGATGCTTCCATGCCCATGGCGAGGGCCCCGTTGCCGATGATGAATGCGCTGTAGATCTTGTCGAAATCACCGCTGTGCACGACAAGGGTGATCTTCTCGGCGTCGATCGATCCGGTCATCGCTGTATCCTGATCTTCCACGTGCCACCCTCCTCCTCGACGCTGAGCAACTCGAGCTTCAATGCCTTGATCGCCAGGGGGATCTCTTTCTTGGACGAGGGGTGCGTGCCCACCACTTCGACGATGTCTCCCGGAGTCGCCTGCCTGAGAGCTTTCCGCACCTCCACGAGCGGCACGGGGCAGGTCTCCCCACGCACGTCCAGTTTGATCTCAGCCACCAGCGATCCCTCCCGTCTTTTGGGTGCGCCTAAGCGCGGCCTTTACCACAGACCCGATACTTCCGGGCTACCCGGCGTCGAGTGGCCCCAAACAAAAGGCGCCGGACATGCCGGCGCCTTGTACGATCATCAGGTATCTCCCCCGCTCAAAGCGGTCGACCCTCGTCACCGCAAACTACCAGCGGGAGCCACCCTCCCGGCCGCCACCGCCGCCGCGGCCACCGCCGCCGTAACTGCCGCCGCCGCTACGGCTGCCGCCGCCACCACCATAGCCGCCGCCGCCACCATAGCCGCCACCACGACTCCCGCCGAAGCCGCCAGGCTTGCGCTGCTCTTGCTCCCGAGCGCTATCCACATTGATGGCGCGGCCATCCAAGTCAGTGCCGTTGAGTGCGGCCTTCGCCGCCTCTCCCTCTTCGGGGGTGGACATCTCAACAAATGCGAAACCCTTGGGACGCCCGGTCTGACGGTCGGTGATGAGGTTGACGGACACCACTTCGCCGTGCGCCGCGAAAGCCTTCTCCAGCGTCTCTTTGGTGGTGCCGTAGGACAGATTACCCACGTACAGTCTTGCCGTGCTCATCAAATCCTCCACTGACTAAGGGACAGGACCGCATGCGTTCGGATGCACTTGCGGACGAACGGACATTGATGAAGCACTCTGCACGTCGCCTTGAGAGCTGTCCTATCGATGCGCGCCCATAATACCCGATAATTTTGGAGAATATTCGCCTGCGAGAGGCCAGTGCTTTCCTTTCGGTCCCATGAAGGGCCGTGTCTCCTCAATGACATTATTACCAGTGGCGACGGGTACAGTTCGACGAGAACTCAGTGCGTGGCACGGCGGTCAGGGAGGAGAAGGACGGTGTACTGCGATCTTGCGAGCATCCTGAGCGGCGTATCCGCACGGCGGTCCGCGGAGCGCGCGATAAGGCTCACGCGGAGCGCCGCAGGTGAATCGGAACTGCAGACAAATGGATAGGCCCGGACTTCCTTCGGCACTCGAGCACTTTGAAGACATCGTTGAGCAGGGATCGGGCCGCGATCTCACGTTCTTTGTGGACTACGACGGCACTCTCGTGGGGTTGACGATGAGGCCGGAACTCGCCGTGATGCCAGAGGACGCCCGGGCCCTGCTGGCATCGCTCGCGGAGCGTCACCTCGTATGCGTCCTATCCGGACGAGGTCTCGATGACCTCCGCGGACTCGTGGGCCTCGACAGCGTCTACTATGCCGCCAATCACGGCCATGAGGTGGAAGGACCGTGGGGCTCACCGATCCACTTGAGACTCGGGTGCGAGTTTCGCGCCGCGCTCTCCGCCGCCGCCCAGGAGCTCCAACAGCAACTGGCGCGTATCGAAGGACTCATCATCGAGTCCAAGGGCTTCTCGGTGGCCGTCCACTACCGGCTCGTACGTCCTTCCCAACGGGGAACTGTGGAGGCCGCGGTGAAGAAGGTGGCCGGGCACTACGACGAGATCCGTCTCCGCCCCGGCAAGCTGGTGTACGAGTTCAGACCGGCGACCGAGTGGGACAAGGGGAAAGCGCTTTTGTGGCTGCTTGAGAGGCTTGACTTGGCACCGGGCGAGGTTTTCCCGATCTGCCTTGGTGACGATCTCACAGACGAGGACGCGTTCGCTGCCGTGGATGGATGGGGTGCAACCATCGTGGTGGGCGAGGCGCGCGCCGTCACTCGAGCCAACTACTGGCTGCCCGGTCCGCGGGAGGTCGCGGATTTCCTGGCTCTGTTCGTCCAGCCTGTCGCATGCAAAAGCTCTCCGGGCGGTTAGGCGGTCTCTACAGCGGGTAAGAGCATATTTCCGGACGACGCGGGAGAGATCAGCATGGATTTCGCGATCAAGGACTGTGCGCTCGCCAACATCGCCACCGGGCGGCGTGCGCAAACGCTGCGCGAGATGCGGAACATCCTTCGCGACATCCATCCCGGATCGATCTACCACCACTTCTGGGGCACCCTGCTGCGCCCCCAGTCCTCGGACCGCGAGTTCAACAACGACTTCGCCAGCTGGTCCTCGGCGAGTCTGCACGACAATCGGATGGCCGAGCGGCTGGCCGTTATAGACCCGATGGACTTTTCTGATCTGGAAGGCCTGCGCCAGGAGATCATCGAGGTCATCGATGAGAGGCTTGACGAAACAGAAGTGGTTCTTTTCGCTCGAGCGGATCAGCAATTCCATTTTGTTCGGTCCGCCATAGTGGTATTCGACACGCACCGCCGGCTCGCGCAGCCGGAAGAACTTGCGGCCGCCCTCCCGAAGATGTCGGTGGGGAGCATCTTCTACCATTTCATCGACGCCCGCCGGCGCACAGAAGGTGGAGTCGACGATTTTCGGGCCTGGCTCACCGGGCTCGGGCCGAACTACGCGGACCTTTGCAGCGTTCTGGCGGAGTCCGACCCTTACTTCGATTCGCTCTATAGCATGCGGGAGCGGCTCAGCCAGCTCTTCGAGAGCTACTTTGCACCGGCGGTAGCAAGCGAGGAATTTCCAGGCGGCCAGTCACCGGACGCTCGCCGAAACACATGGAGGACGTCGCTCCCGTTCGGCATGCCATCGCGGACAACCGTGGTGCCGGCCACGGCCGCGCCCGCTTCCGTCGACTCGCCCGAGCGCGCGGGCGCTGTAGAGCCGGCGCAGCGCCGTGCCGCTACGGTTGCAGGCGAAGCGCCTGCCGATGCGCCACCGAACGGCAAGAGTGAGGCCTGATCGTGGCCGTGGATATCGCCAGCACCGACCTCCTCGATAAGTACGCGAGGCACGCGGGGTTGGACGCGGTTGAGCAGCTCCGCCAACTGGCCGGGCTGCTCAACGGCATGAAAGTCGTGCACGTCAACTCCACCCGTCGTGGCGGGGGCGTGGCCGAGATCCTGGAGAAGCTGGTCCCCTTGATGCAGGAGTTGGGGATCGACGCGAGTTGGGAGGTGATAGAGGGGAACGAGGACTTCTTTGCGTGCACAAAAGCCTTCCACAATGGCCTTCAAGGGAAGACCGTGCACATCCCCGACTCTCTCCTCCGCGTGTACGAGGAGGTCAATCGCGTCAACTCGGAGCGGCTCCGCCCGGCACTCGAAACGGCAGACATCGTCTTCGTCCACGATCCGCAACCCGCACCTCTACTGCAAAACTGCGGGGCATGCGGCGCCAAGTGGATCTGGCGGTGCCACATCGACGTCAGCCACCCGTGTCGGCCGATCTGGAAGTACCTTCGCCAGTTCATCAATCCTTACGACGCGAGCATCTTCTCCCTCGATGCTTTTGCCCAGCCCATGCCGCACACCGTGTATCTCATCCCCCCCAGCATCGATCCCTTGAGCGAGAAGAACCTTCCCTTGCCGGCGCGCAGAGTCCTGGAAACGAAGACGGAGTTCGGTATTGACCCACAGCGTCCGATGATCCTCCAGGTCTCGCGCTTCGACCGCTTCAAAGACCCGCTGGGGGTAATCGAGGCCTACCAGCTGGCCAAGCGCTTCGTGCCAAGCCTGCAGCTGGTACTTGCCGGCGGGGGCGCAGTCGACGACCCTGAGGGCGAGACCGTCCTCTCCGAAGTGCGAGACGCGGCAGCCGGCGACCCCGACATCCATGTGCTAGCCTCTGGCCACTACACCGACCGGACCATCAACGCGCTCCAGACCGGAGCGGACATCGTGCTGCAGAAATCGCTACGGGAAGGCTTCGGACTGACCGTGACGGAGGCGATGTGGAAAAGCAAGCCGGTGATCGGCGGCAATACGGGGGGCATACGGCTCCAGCTTGTCAATCACCGCACGGGCTTTCTCGTGGATACGCCCGAAGGGGCGGCTCTTCGCATCCGCTACCTCTTGTTCAACCGACCGCGGATCAAGCAGATCGGGGAGAACGCGAAAGAGATGGTTCGCCAGAATTTCCTTATCACCCGGCACTTACGCGAGTACCTCACCGTGATGGTAGCGCTCATCCACGGGAACGAGGACCGCATAGAACTTGGCTAGCGCCGGCATGAAGCGACTGATCGTCGTTTCCAATCGGCTGCCGTACGTCCTCAAGCGCAAGAACGAAGGCTGGGAGCTCTCCGCCGGTTCCGGTGGGCTGGTGACGGCCCTGCTCCCCGTGTTGCGCAACCGAGGCGGAATGTGGATCGGCTGGCCGGGCGTCACCGAGCACGTCCCCCAGCTCAACCAGATACTCCACGAAGCGGCCACCGATGCCGGCTACTCGCTCAAGCCGGTCATCCTCAGCCCGGACGAATACGATCGTTACTACAATGGGTATTCCAACGAGACCGTCTGGCCGCTGTTCCACGACCTGCCGTCTCACTGCAACTTCAACCCTGAGTATTGGCCCGCCTACGTGAAGGTGAACCGCCGGTTCGCCGAGTCGATCGCCGCGGAAGCCCGCCCTGACGACTTCGTATGGATACACGACTACCAGCTCCTCGACGTGGCACATCACATGCGCGAGGACAAGAACTGCCCAGACTTGGCCTTTTTCCTCCATATCCCCTTTCCCCCGCCTGACATCTTCCTCGATCTGCCAGAACGCCAGGCCGTGCTCGATTCGCTGCTGGCCTACGACCTGGTTGGGTTTCAGACCCTCCGGGACCGGCGGAACTTCATCCAGTGTGTCCGCACCATGGTGCGGGGTGCGCGAGTCAAGGCAGACGGCCACCTGCATTCGATCCAGACGGAAGGGCGCGAGATGCACGTGGGTACTTTCCCCATAGGTATCGACGCCCGCGATTTTGCCACCCGGGCGGCCTCTCCGGAAGTCGAGAGTGAATACCGGCGGATCCTTGCTCATTTCGGAGATAGACAGTTGGTATTGGGTATCGACCGCCTGGACTACACGAAAGGGATCCCTCATCGGTTGCGGGCGTTCGGCAACTTCTTGGAGCGCTTCCCCGAGGCGCGGGGCCGGATAACCTTCGTCCAGGTGGTAGTACCCAGCCGCGAAGGCATCCCTCGCTATGACGCCCTAAAACAGGAGATCGATCAGCTGGTGGGCCAGATAAACGGCCGCTACACCCAAATGGGCTGGGTGCCCGTGCACTACATGTTCCGGAGCCTGGCCCCGCACGAGCTGCTCGCGTTCTACCGAGCGGCCCAGATCGCCCTGGTGACCCCGCTCAAGGATGGGATGAACCTCGTATGCAAAGAGTTCTGCGCGTGTAGCCTGGACGAGGAATCGGTGCTCATCCTCAGCCAGTTCGCGGGAGCGTCGGCACAACTAGGCAGGGCGGCGCTGGTGGTCAATCCGTACGACGTGGAGCAGACCGCGGACGCCATCTTCAACGCCTATCGGATGTCGGCCGGAGAGCGTAGGTACAGGATGCGCCGGTTGCGCAAGAACATCCGGTCGCAAGATGTCTTCTGGTGGGTGGACTCTTTCATGCGCGCAGCCATCGACAAGGAGTTGCGCGATTTCCCGGTTCTCGAAGAGTACATCCCGGAGCAGCACGAGCGGCGCTAGTGTTTGTCGTGCACCGGCGCGGTCAGCGCCATCCCTGCCAGATGTGCCCGTAGAGGTAGATTCCCAGGCCGAGCGAGATCAACCAGGAAGCGAGTGCGCTTCGCATGTACCACCTGTAGCGGCGCGGCGCCTTGACAACCCCTGTGAACGCCAGATTGATGTAGATCCACAGGGCGAGCGCGATGAGACCGAACACATGATGGATGATGAGTTCCACGTTGAACGTGGAGAAGCCGTGCCAGTGACTGACGTAACGAGAAAGCTGGGGAGCCATGATGATGCCGATCACCAGGATCTGAGCACCCATCAACACCCGCATGAGCAGGCAATGGCGGCTGAACTTGTGCTTCCAGGCCAGAGTGGCCCCGGTCAGCGCCCCGACGATCAGTATCACCTGTATGACGAGGTTGAAGGTCGCCACGCCTTTGGTCACGCCCATCCCCCGCTCCTTTTTGGTCGACTGATCGCCCTACCGGACTACTTTGGGTTCCTCGGCTTGCAGATGATCTCCAGGATCTCGAGATCGAAGAAATCCTGGGCGTGGGAGGGGCGTAACACGAGTGCGGTGTCCAAGCCGCGACCGGTGCCCCCACACGATATGGTTTCTCGTGGAGGCGATATCAGACCGGCGTCCGCCGCGGCCAAACTGGCTTCCACGGCTACCTTGGTCCCTTCCCCGAACCGCTTGAGGGTCTGGGCGATGATCTCCTCCACCTGATACGTGGCGAACTTACGCCGTACGGCACGGCCCACTCCCCCGAACGAATGCGTGCCCCTGAACACCGAGGCGCCTCGGGCCTTCAGTTCCTCCAGCACGTCCTCCGGCATCTCCTGATGACCGGGCCGGGCGAAGCCGGAAGATTGCGTCACAACAACCACGTGCAGGCCGGCCAAACGCTCACACGCGAGCAGGGCGCTGGTGCCCTCCACCGACGGGACGACCACGTCGGTGATACCAAGGGCAGTGGCCCGCGCTCGAACCAGTTCCAGCACCTGTGGCGTATTGGCTCTGCCGTGGTGATCGAAGTAGGTGATCGACGATTCTACCTTTGCTCCCTTCTCTTGCTCCGAACGCCTAGTATAGTTGGCTGGATCGAAGGGCGGAAGGAAGCGAGGGCCGTTTAGTGAGCACATTGGTGAGCATCGCGGTGGTTCTCCCTATAGCCGCCATCGAATTGGGCATATGGATCTGGGCCTTGGTCGATTTGGCGCGGACCGACCGAGTCCGCGGGGGAAGCAAGCTCGTCTGGGCGGTCGTGATCGTCTTCTTCCAGCTGGTGGGATCGATCCTCTACCTGGCCTGGGGCCGAAACCCAGAGCCTGCCGCTGAGCCAGGTCGAGAGAACCCGGGGGACCCCCGAGGGCGGGGATGGTAGCAGCCGGGGAGACTGGCGCGACCGGCGCCAGTGTGGGAGAGGCCCGCGCGGTCCACCAGGAGGGCACCGAGTGGACCATCGAGTTGCGAGCCCTCACTCGCGTCTTCAAGCACGTGCGGGCGGTGGATGGACTCTCGCTGCGAGTACCTACCGGCGAAGTGTATGGCTTCCTGGGTCCGAACGGTTCAGGCAAGACTACAACCCTCAAGATGCTTGCCGGATTGCTTTCTCCCACTTCCGGTGAGGCACTCGTGGCCGGAGAGCAGGTGAGACCCGGCCGGTTCAGCCTCGAGCTCCGCAGACGAGTGGGCTTCCTGGCCGAGGAACCAGCGTTCTACCCGTGGATGACCGCCCACGAATTCCTTGTGTTCGTAGGAAGGCTTTTCGACCTGAGCCCGGCCGAGGCCGCAAGACGTGCGGCCGCCCTTCTCGATTCCGTCGACCTCTCCCCTCGCGCCAAGGACCGCATCCGAGGCTTTTCCCGAGGGATGCGGCAGCGCCTCGGGATAGCCCAGGCTTTGATGGGCGATCCGGAAGTTCTCCTGCTCGACGAACCCGCGTCTGCCTTGGACCCGATCGGCCGTCGGGAAGTGCTCGACCTCATTGCCTCCCTGCGTGGCCGAGCGACGATCATGATGTCCTCGCATATTCTGGACGACGTGCAGCGAGTGTGCGGCTGGGTCGGCATCGTCCGCGACGGACGGCTGGTGGTCGAGGCACCGCTGGGCGAGCTGCTGGGGAGGTACGCGAAGCCGGTATTCCACCTGGAAGTGGCCGGAGAAAGGAATGAGCTGGCCGCCGCTCTCAAGAGAGAGTCCTGGGTGAAGGAAATCGCACCTGAGGGCGGGGGGCTGCGGATCCTCGTGAACGATCCCGAACGGGCTCAACGGATGGTGCCGGCTCTGGTCGCCGGCCTGGGAGCCCGGCTGACCGAGTTTGTCACGATGACACCGACACTGGAAGACGTCTTCATCCAACTGGTGACGGACCGGTGAGGGCTTTGCTTCAGAAGGAGCTGAAGGATCTGGTCCGCACGCACCGGATCGTGTTCCTGCCGGCTGTCTTCGTGGTGTTCGGGATCATGGGACCGGCGCTCATCCGGCTACTGCCGACCATCATCAAACAGGCCGGCCAGCAAGTGGAGATCTCCATGCCAAACTTCGGTCCGGCCGATGGTCTGAACCAATACCTCCAGTTCTCGCGCCAACTGGGGCTTCTGGTGATCGTCGTCATCTTCATGGGCGTCGTCGCGTCCGAACGAAAAGAGGGTCTTCTCTCGGTCCTCTTCGTCAAGCCTGTATCGCGCCTCCGGTACCTATCGCTTCGCTGGGCCGTCAACGCGCTCTATGTCCTCGTCTCGTTCGCCATTGGCGGAGGAGTCGCGATCCTCTACACGACCCTGCTGCTGGGAAAGCCCCACATCGGGGCCATGGCAGTCGCCCTGCTCCTTTACCTTTGCTATCTGCTTCTGGTCTTCTCGTGGACTTTCTTCTTCTCGGCTCTCTTCCGCCAGGGCCCCATCGCCGGAGGCGTGTCGCTGGTCCCTCTGTTCGTCTTGCCGTTCCTTGGGGCGCTGTGGAAACCACTCGGAAGTTGGGGCCCTTACGGCGCCGCCAGCATGGGCTCCTCCCTCATTGGAGGCGCCGACATGGCCCCCGTCGGCCTGTCGTTTACGGGGGTGGCCAGCGCCCTGATCGACCTGGGGCTCAGCTTGGTCCTGCTCCTTGGAGCGTACGCCGCCATCCGCAGGGCGGAACTCTAGCCGATCCCAGACCTCGTCCCTCGGCCGTCCCCGATGGGACACAACCCCCGGTGGCCCAAAATAGCCCCGTCGGGCTCCCGGCTCTAGCCCTGCTCGCCCGGCTCGTTACGCTCTGACATCTCGATCTGCAGGACCTCGATCTGCCGGCGAAGCCCGGCTTGCCGCCTGCCCAGATACACAACGTACGCCGCGATGATCACCCAGATGATGCTGTAGGCCGCGGCAAGATAGCCGGTGGCGTTCATACACCGCCTCCTCGACGGTCGCGAGCGCGAAATAGTAAGGTCTGAACTGTCGCGCTCATGCTTTCGATACGGACGCGCAGGACGAGCAGGAACACATACAGCAGAGTGAAGGCGGCCAAGGACACCATGAGCACTGCCGTCATGCGGGAATCCAGCGCGAAACCACTGCTGGTGAGCACCCGGGGATGGATGGTCCTCCACCACCAGATTGAGAAGAACACGATGGGTACGTCCACCCACCCCACGATCCCGTAGACTGCGGCAAGACGCGCCCGCCGGTGTCCATCGCCCGCCACCGACCTAAGCAGCAAGTAGCCGACGTAGATGAACCACAAGACCAGCGTCGTCGTCAGTCGTGGCTCCCATGTCCAATAGACGCCCCAAGCGGGCTTCGCCCACAGAGGGCCGGTGACAAGCGTGATCGTGGTGAACACGACCCCTATCTCTGCAGAAGCCGCCGCCACCCGGTCGTACTTGAGCCGCCCGGTGGCCAAATAGGCGATGCTAAGTGCGAACACCACAGTGAAACCAGGTCCGAGGGCGATCCACGCGCTGGGCATGTGGAAGTAGAAGATCCGCTGCACGTCGCCCATGGTCGCCTCCTTGGGCGCCCACACCAAGGCACCAAGAAGGGCGACGAGCATGAAGACAAAGGTCACGGCACCAAGGACGGTGACCATGAGATCGCGTCGCGCCGGCCCTTTGTCCATGGGCTATTCCTCCACCACGAAATCGAAGGTCATGAAAGAGATGGCCAGGAAAACCACATCGTATACGACAAGGAACCAGGGCCACAGACCTGCGCCCCCCAATCCCTGCCCGGCCAGCAGCACTGTCGATACGTGGGCTGCCGCGATGATCAGAGGTACCAGCAAGGGAAAGATGAACACTGCTAAGAGGGCATCGCGAGCGCGCACTCCCGCCCCGACCGCGGCGAACAATGTCCCGATGGCGCTGAACCCTATGCTGGCCAGGGCCATCACGAGCACCAGCCCAGCCGATCCAGCACCCAACCCGACGTTGTAGAGCACGGTGAAGAAACCCAGTATCACGAGGCCCGTCACGAAAAGAAGGATCAGGTTCCCGACAAGCTTGCCAAGGTAGATGACCGCGCGGTCGACCGGACAGAGCAAAAGGCCGTCCAGACACCCTGCCTCCTTCTCCGTGGCGAAGGAACGCCCCACCGCGATCACCCCGGCGAACAGGAACGCGGCCCACAAGACTCCGGAACGGGCCAGCGTGACGTCCTTGGCCCCGGGATCGGTGCCGAAATTGAAGACCAGCACCACGAGAAGACCGAGCAGCACCATCGACACGATGGTGCTGGCGCCCCGCAGTTCCGCAACGAGGTCTTTCTTGGTGATGGCCCAGGCCTGTCCGAGAGCGTTCACCGGCCCCATGCCCTCTCGACGCACGCGAAATACGTCGCTTGAAAGCCCGAGCGGTCGACTTCCGCCGCCGCCTCTTCAAACACCATCTTCCCGCGCACGAGGATAGCGACCCTGTCGCAACTCTCTAGTCCTTCTTGAAGGTTGTGCGTGGTCATCACCACCGTGCGCTGTCCATCGCGCAAACCCTCCAACACCCCGGCGAGGATGCGGCTGGCGTGTTGGTCCAGGCCGGTATACGGCTCGTCGAGCAGCAGAAGCTCCGGCTCGTGCAAGAGAGCTCGCGCCACCGACAGGCGCTGCTGCATCCCACGAGAGAAAGTCGCCACCCGGTCGTGCATGCGGGTCGCCAGACCCAGCTGCTCGAGCAGCTGGGTGGAGCGCTCCCGTGCCCGCTTCAAACCGTACATACGCCCATAGAAGGCTAGGTTCTCCATCGCCGTGAGCTGAGGGTAGAGGTACGTATTGTGCGAGATGACCCCCACCCGTTTCCGCACCGCCCCGGCTTCTCTTGTGACGTCGTGTCCCCCCACCAGCGCGGAGCCATCGGTAGGCCGAGCAAGCGTGGCCAGGACCTTCATGAGCGTGGTCTTGCCGGCTCCGTTCGGACCGAAGATCGTCAGGAAACTGCCTTCGGCAACCGTCAGGTCGACCCCCTTGAGGGCTTCGACGTGCCCGTAGACCTTCCAGAGGTTCTTCACCTCGACCGCCGCGACGGCGCGATGCATCTCAGCGAGCATTGGCGCGATGTCTTGGCGCCTGTCCCGCGGAGCCCTTCCGCCGGTTCTGAGGCTGACGCGCCTTCCCCGAACCTTCCGCGCCCGTGAGTCCGGCTTCGGGCTGTTTCGGGTCCCCGCGTCGCGAACGCTTAGGCCAAATAGCGATGATGCCCCCCAAGACCATGACCGCGCCACCGATCCACAGCCAGTTCACCAGTGGGTTTATCTGCGCTTGGATGCTAACGCTCGACTCGTCCTCCGAGTACCCCAGTAGGGTGACGTATACGTCGCCGGCCAAGGTGCTACGCCGTGCCACCTTCGTCCACGTCTGGTCGCTGGCCGGGTAGTACTCCTTCACCGGCTGGAGGATCCCCACCACCTTCCCAGACCTCTCGAGGGTGAACGTCGCCCGCGCGACCTGTTTGTCGGGGACCTGTGTGGTGGTGAGACCGTCATACACCAGTTCGTAGCTGCCCACAGTGAGGCTGCCGCCTTTCGAGACGTCCCCCTCCGCGCTCACCTTGAACGCATAAGAGCCGGTCACCCCTACCAGCAGAAGAATGATCCCGAAGTGGACCAGGAAACCTCCGTACCGGGGGCGATTGGACCAGATCATCTGCCCGAACGTGGTGAACGGGTCCGCTCGCCGGGCGGCCCGCCTCTCGCGCCAGCCACGCCAGTACTGGAGCGCGACGGAGGCCACCGTGAACGCAGCCAGCGTGAAACTGATCAAAGGATAGGGCCGCCTGACGCCCAACACCACCAATACGATCAAGACGACCACCGCGAAGCCGAAGGTGCCTCCAACAGCCCGGGCGAGCCGCGACCAGGAGACCCCGCGCCAAAGCAGTAGCGTGCACAGTCCGGCAAGCAGCATCAGTATGAGCCCCAGTGGCACCGTCACTGAGGGGTAGTAGCCGGTGCCCAATTCCACCTTCTGTCCCTTGATGGCCCCCGCGATAGTGGGGAAAAGCACCCCCCAGAGGACAGCGATGGTCAAGGCCATGAGCACGATGTTGTTGTAGACGAAACTGGACTCTCTTGACAGGACGTGGTCGAGGCGCTTCGTGGAACGCAGGATGGGAAGCCTCGTCAAGATCACATAGAGCGAGAAAAGCACCATCAAGCCGATGAACACCGTGAACCAGGGGATGAACGAATTGTCTCCGAAGGCGTGGACCGAGGTGGCTATCCCCGAGCGGGTGAGGAAGGTGCCGAATATGGTAAGGATGAAGCTGAACGCGACCAAGAACACGGTCCAGATCTTCAGCATATCCCTCTTGCGGATCATGACCAGCGAGTGGACCAGGGCGGTGCTGGTGAGCCAAGGCATGAGAGACGCGTTCTCAACCGGGTCCCAGGCCCAGTAACCACCCCAACCGAGAGTGACGTAGGCCCACCAGGCTCCGACGATGTTGCCGACGGTCAAGAACAGCCACGCCACCAAAGTCCAGCGGCGCGCCGACCGGCCCCATGCGAGGCTGCCACGTCCGGCCATCAAGCCACCCATCACGAGGGCGAACGGTATTGCCAACCCCACGTACCCCACGTACAGTGCCACCGGGTGTATCACCATGCCCAGGTTCTGCAGCATGGGGTTCAGTCCGTATCCGTCAGCAGGCGGCGCACCGGCGGTGGTCACGAAAGGATTCGAGGCGCTGGTGAACACGAGGATAAGAGAGAAGAAGGAGGAGATCGCCAGAAGGATAGACGTCACGTGAGGCAGCGAGGCCGGGTCCTCGCGCCGACAGGCGCGCACCGCGATCACCGAAAAGACTGCCAAAAGCAGCGCCCACAGGAGGAGCGAACCCGCGTTTCCCGCCCAGAACGCAGACACTGTGTAAGCGATGGACAAGGCGCGCGACGTGTGCTCGTACACGTACTGGTTGCTGAAATCGCGGGTGAGCAGAGCCGTCAACAAGGCGATGGATGCCAGTGCCGCAAGTACGAGAGACGCGTAGCAGGCCCAGACTGCCGCGCGCACAAGCGCCTGCCGCCGCGAGATCGCCGCGGAGACGGCCAGCGCGAACCCGCCCAGGCAGACAGGCACGAGCAGCACCACGGAGATGTGGCCGAAAAGGTTCAACGAGTCGTCGAGGAGGGCGAAGTGGAAGTCGACGTGGCTGCTTGATACTTGCTGGGGCACTTGGCTATGAGTGTGGAGGCTTGGAAGGTGCCCCCAGCGAGATAGTCCCCCTGAGCTACGACTTCCGTGCCGGGCTGGTCTCGGAAGCTGTCCGGCACCGCCCCGCTATACGTAACGGATACGATCTCTCCCGTGTGGTCGCGGTCGTGGATGCTAAAACTGATGTCCGTCGTGCCCAGACCTTTCACGCTCCCAGCCACCAGTTGGCCGGAGACGCGCACGTCCACCGCCGGTCCTTTGGCTCTGAGCTCGGCGACGCTGAAGTAATAGACGGTACTTTTGCTTATGCCCACCCACAGAAGGGCTCCCAAGGCGATCGCGATCACCACCGCGCCTATCAGGATCTTGATCCCCCGAGAACTCATCCGCCCGCCCCGCTCCGCTCGGATTCCGCCAAGGATGGAAGAGCGGCCTTTTTGCCCAAGACGGGCAGACATTCCTCCTCTGTCACCACCAAGATCCCCTCGCTTGCCAAGAGTGCGGCAGCCACCCCTGAGCCAGGAGCAAGCCGATGGCTGAACGTGCCGTCATAGGTCTGGCCGAACCCACAGGAGGGACTGCGGGCCTTGAGTACCGCTTTGGTCGCCCCCACCAACCTGGCTGTCGCCAGGGTCTCTTCCGCTCCGCGGACGTGGACCGCCGTGACGTCCACGCCTTCGCAGGTGAATACCCTGGCCGTGCCCTGCAAGACCTCCAGGCCGCTCCCCCCCTGGATCTCGGCGGCAGGCCGAGGTGTGGGCGAGCCCCCGAGCTGCTCCGGGCACACTGGGATGAGACGGTAGTCAGCAGCGAGGCCGAGAACGCCGAGGTCTGAGCGGGCGCGTCCGTCAAGGCGGGTCCGCAAGCCCACGAGGCAGGCACTCACCAGCAGTGGCTCGCGCGAGTCCTCTCCGCGTGGCTGCTCCCCCCGTCCGGCCTTGGAGAGCCGCTCCTCGCTACTCAGTGGACCCCGCGACGGAGGTGCCACCGGCCTCGCCGGCGGGCCCGTTTCCGCCGCCCTCCTGTTGCTCGAGAGCCTGCAGGATGTCCTGAAGCTCGGAGACCCGGCGGCTGAGGGCCGCGAGCTCGCTCGCCAACCGCTCGCTCGCCTGAGTGACGCGCGTCCCCGCTTCGTCGCCCAACTCGTCTTCCTGGATGAGCTCTTCGATCTCGTCCAAGTAGAAGAAGGCTTCGTCGAGCTTGAGCTTGACCTTGTCCAGATTGCCGATGATCCGTTCCAAGTATTCCTCCTTCAGCGACGAATTGTATATTACTAGCTGTCACCGCGTCTTGCGGGAAGGGAGCGCCACCAATGCGCGACGGTGTAGGGCAAGGCGTCGAGCCCGTGCCCGTTACGGTCCGGGCGGGGCAGGCTCGGCAGCGAACTCAGGGGACCGTTCGGACCCCATCCGAGCGACCGTCGTGCCCGCAAAGACAAGCGCGAAGCCCACGAGGGCGCGCACGGTCAGATGGTCATAGCCGACTACGATCGAAGCGATCAGAGAGAAGACCGCCTCCAGGCTCATAAGAAGGCCGGCCAAGGTGGCCGGGGTGTAGCGCTGTCCGACGGCCATGAGGAGGTAACAGACCAGTCCACCCATGATCCCAGTCCACAGGACCGCCCCGGTGGCGCCCCAACCCGGAAATGTTGGACCGCCCTCGAAGATGAACGAGGTCCCGAGGCCAAGGACCGCACACACCACGAGTTG
>JADGPI010000128.1 GCA_017882525.1 Thermoleophilia bacterium | reverse complement strand
GTGTGCCGGCCGTCGACTACATCGGCTACTCGGTGTACACCAATAACCCGGTGCGCGCCCCTCAGCGCGGCCACGGCGCACCCCAGATGCGCTTCGCCATCGAGTCACAGATGGATATGATCGCCGAAGAATTGGGAATCGATCCCATCGATATCCGCCTCAGGAACGCACGCCACCCGGGCGAAATCCTGCCGAATGGCGACCCTGTCAGGAACGCCGGGCTTATCGAGTGCATCGAACGGGCGGCGGACAAAACGGCGTTCACCGAAAAGCACGCGCGGTACCAAAGTGAACAGACAGGCACCTCGACGGTCAAGCGGGGCATCGGTATGGGCGTGAGCGCCTACTTCAGCGGTACGCTCATCTATCCCAACAGCTCGGCGGCAATCGTCAGTTTCAACGACGATGGGACGGCGGTGCTCCTGACCGGCGCGCATGACATCGGCCAGGGTGCGGAAACCATCCTCTGCCAGATCGTCGCGGAGGAGCTGGGGCTTGCGATGGAGGAGATCAGGGTAGTGGCGGCTGACACGGAAACCACGCCGATCGACATCGGCTCCTGGATCAGCGGCCTCACGTACGTGACGGGCAACGCAGTCAAGAAGGCGGCAGAAGAGGCGAGACGCATGCTCCTTGCGGCGGCGGCGAAGCAGCTGGAATGCGGGCCCGAAGACCTCGAGGCGAGAGACAGACGCGTCTTCATAAAAGAAACGGGCAACATCCATCAGCTTCGCCCGGGCGATCGCACGCCACATACGCGACAATGGCGGTGACCCCATCATCGGCCGCGGCCATTTCAGGGGGCTGAAAGAAGCCGCCATAGGACCGAGCCTGAAGAATGCCAAGGGGTCGAGGACCGACAGCTACGCCTTCGACGCCCAGGTCGCCGAAGTTGAAGTGGACACCATGACGGGCAGGATTACCGTCACACGCGCACTCACCTCCCACGACTGCGGCTTTCCCATAAACCCGCTCAACGTGGAAGGGCAGATCGACGGGCAGGTCTCCATGGCCGCGGGGCAGGTCATCAGTGAGGAAGTCATCATGAAGGACGGCATTACGCTCAACCCGTCTTTCCTCGACTACAAGCTGCCTCTCGCCACGGAGATGATCGACGGCGACTACATCGACGTCATCACCGAAAGCTACCGCCGGCAGAACCACTTCATCACGAAGGAGGTCGGCGAAGGCTACGTCTCGGGCATGATCGCCGCCATAGCCAACGCGGTGGGCGAGCACACAAAGAAGCTGCCGGTGACGCTCCCCATGGAGATGGAAAAAGTGGCAGAGGACGAAGGGAAGTAAGGCAAGGGCATGCGGATACCCGACTTCGAATACCACGCACCGGCGCACATCGATGAGTGTGGCGCGCTCCTGTCCGCCTTTGGAGAGGACTGCGCGCTGCTCGCAGGCGGGACCGAGCTTCTGGTGCGGATGAAGTACCGGCTTACCCGGCCGTCACATCTCGTTGCCGTCTCACGGGTCGAGGGAATGGGGGAGATCGGCTATGACCGCGATACGGGTCTTGTCCTCGGCGCGGGGGTGAAGCTTTCCGCTCTCATCTCCTCCACAGCGATACGGGAGCACTACCCCGTCATCTCGCACGCCGCCACCCTCATAGCAGCCTCCCAGATCCGCAACATGGCCACACTCGGCGGCAACATCTGCCAGAACACGAGGTGTTTCTACTACAACCGTTCTGCCGCATGGGGCAAGGCGGTGGGCCCCTGCATCAAGCGGGGCGGCACGCAGTGCCACGCGGTGCGGGGCAGCAGCCGGTGTTTTGCCGTCTACCAGGGCGACCTGGCACCCGTACTCATCGCCCTCGGTGCGCGCGCCCTGGTGATCCGGAACGGGCAGACCAGTGACGTCCCCCTCGAGTCCCTTTATAGCGGCGAGGGCCGGGCTCCCTTCGGTGCGGGCAGGTTTGTTCTTTGGAAGATTACCCTACCGCCCGCCACCCACGCTCTCTTCGCCGGGTATCGGAAGTACCGCCTGCGTGACGGGCTCGATTTTCCCATCGCCGGCGTAGCCCTGGCGGTCGAAAGGGCAGGCGCCGACGTGACATCCCTGCGCATCTGTCTTACGGGTGTCTGGTCGTCGCCGGTCCTGGTGAAACAGACGGAGGAGACCGCGAAAGGTAAACCGCTATCCCCGGACCTCGTTGCGGAACTGGCCGAGCTGGCATACTGGTCGGCCCACCCGGTCGAAAACGTGGAGGGCACCGCAGCAAGGCGCCGCTCCATGGTCCGTCTCATGACGCGAGAGGCGTTACTGGGCGCCCCTTGAGCCGGGCGCGAGCCATTGGGGGGGAATCTACTCCCTGCAGTCGAGCCCTAGTTCGGCAAACCTTGCCCGTGCCGCGGGGGTGGTCAGAAACCGGATGAAGGCGGCTGCGGCATCGGCCGAAGCGGAGCCGGTCCCGAGACCCACGGCCACCTGCTGCTGGAGAGTGCCCACGGTGGCAAATGTGAAATCGACCCGGTGACCCGTTTCCTTCTGGGAAGCTTTTGCCAGTTCGGTGAGGGCCGGCTTCACCGCGCCGCCGCTCAGGACCCGAATGTCCGCCGCCCGGCCGTTCGTCACGCCGCCGAGCATCAGCGTGACTAAAAGGGACAGAACAATCAGTGCCCCGTTGAATATGCCCCGCTCCATGCGCATAGTAACCTCCCTGATCTCAGACGCTTGTGTCCGTGATCTTTTCACTCAGGCAGATGGTCTGCCCCGCTGTCAGGCAGCCGGTATGTTGCCGCCACCCTCTTCGATTTCCTCAGGAAGAGATACCACAGGCCCGCATAGGAGATCGTCATAAAACTGCTGACGAACGTGGACGCGGCCATCTCCCGGTACAGGTCCTCGGGAAGCCCCACCAGTCCCGGCAGGAACACGGCGAGGGCCGAATACAAGATGACGGCCCGCAGGTATTTGGTTGCGATGGATACCGCGCCCGGCAGGATTCTCCACAGGCTGATACCCGCGTAAGCGCTGAAAACTGCCAGCACCAGCCTGCAGATACCGCTTACCACGATCAGGTGCAAGACCCCCGGGTATCGGTCGAAGTGAGGCCTTGCCGCACTGGTGACGGAGAAAAGACTGAACACGATGGCGAGCGGATCGAGTAT
>JADGPI010000127.1 GCA_017882525.1 Thermoleophilia bacterium | reverse complement strand
GCGTCCGGGCCGCCGCAGGCGGCCTCCTGGTCGCTCTACTTCGCAGTCGCGTCGTACTGCATCATGCCGAAGACAATGCCTGCCGGGTCGGTCAGATACGAGAGCCAACCCGACCCGGGGACGGCCCTCTTCGGAACCACGACTTTGGCTCCGGCCGCGACGGCTTTGGCGACGGCCGCGTCGTTGTCATCCACCGACATGGTGCATACCACGTGCTGGGTCATCCCTTCCATGGGTGGTGGAGCGATCGCGCCATCGATACCCGGCAGGGACTTGTCGCCCGTCATCACCAGCCAGTACGGCATGTCACCCCACTGCTGGGATTCCCAGCCGAAGGCTTCCTTGTAGAACGCGACATCCTCTTTCGCATCCTCCGTGAAGTACTCGAACCATGTTATACGTCCCATGTCTGTTCCTTTCCTGATGTGTGCTACGGCCCGATACGTGCGCTGTTCTCATGTACCCACGCCGTCGGTTTTTGCAGCACGCGCGTGAAGATCAGTCTCGGATTGCGTGCTCGCGACGGCCCGATGTAGTATGCGGGTGGAAGAGGTCGCGAGGTGCGTATCTTGAAAGGAAGGCGCCCATGTTCGGTGTCCCCATGACGGTGATCTGGCTCGCGTTCGCGGGGTTGTGGATATTCTCCCCAACGACCCTCGGGAGCATATGGCACTGGATCGGGGGGCTTCCGCTGGTGCTGGAGATCATCGTGTGGATCGTGTTTCTTCCCTGGGTGGTCTCTCTCTGGATCTGGCAGAGCTCGTGGCCACTGTGGCTGCGCGTCTTGGTGATCCTGATCATCGCGCTAACGACTGTGGGGGGCACCTCGAGCGGTTCCCGCCGGCGCAAGGCCAAGGTGAACTTCGAGAAGCCCCGATTGCCCTAGGGGACCTAGGGCGCTCGGCCATTCCTGGTGTATTCCCGACTGCGGGGGTGACTGACCCATGGGCACGAAGATCGATCTCGGCCCGAACGGCTTTATCTACCCGATGCCGGTGACGCTCGTGGGTGCGGATCTCACCGCCGGCCCGAACTTCATGACGGTAGCTTGGATCACTCGCGTCCAACCCAACCCGCCGCGCCTGGCATGCGGTCTGGGCAAAGGCCACGCCACCAACATAGGTATACGCGAGCACCGTGAATTCAGCGTCTGCCTGCCCAGCACCGACCAGCTTGCCGTCAGCGATTGGTGCGGGCTGGTCTCGGCAGGGAGCGGCGCCGACAAGGCGGCGATGTTCAGCATCTTTCGCGGAGCGCTCGAGCACGCCCCAATGATCGCCGAGTGCCCATTGTGCCTCGAATGTCGCGTCGAGCGCGTCGTCGACCTGGGGAGCCATGAGCTGTTCGTGGCCGACCTGGTCGCCACCTGGACGGAAGAGCGCTTCCTCGACGAGAAAAGCCGGCCGGATATCGAGAAGCTTCGGCCGTTCACGCTCACCATGCCGGACAAGCGCTATTGGGCTGTTGGCGACCAGGTCGGCGAGGCCTGGTCGGTGGGGCGCTCCGTGGGGGGTCAGCCGCCGGCGGAATAGAGCCTGTCGTCTGGCTCTAAGTCGCTGGGCAAACAGGTGCCCTGGGTGCTTCCAGCTCAGTCACAAGCTCGTCGAGGAAGAGCCCCACGTCAGTGATGATCGCGATGGTCTGGAAGCTGCCCCGGTCCGCGAGCTTGGTAGCAACGGCTGGGTTGATATCGACGCACACGGTGTGGACGCTCGCCGGCAGCAGGTTGCCGGTGGCGATGGAGTGCAGCATGCTGCACAGCATGATGCACAGCCCGGCGTCGCGCACGTGCTCTCTCATGGCTTGTTGTGCCTGCATGGTGTCGGTGATCACGTCGGGCAGGGGGCCGTCGTCGCGAATAGACCCGGCGAGAACGTAAGGGATGCCGCCCTTTACCAGCTCGAAGAACAGCCCCGAGGTGAGCAGGCCCTGGTCCACCGCCTGCCGGATGCCGCCGCAACGGCGTATCCGATTGATGGCCCGGAGATGGTGCTCGTGCCCGCCTTCGACAGACACTCCCTCGCCCAGATGGATGCCGAGAGAGGTGTTGAAGAACGCCGACTCGATATCGTGAACGGCGATGGCGTTCCCTCCGAACACGACGTCGATCCAACCCCCGGCCACGAGTTTCGCGAAAGCCGGAGCTGCCCCGGTGTGCACCACCGCGGGCCCGAGGACCGCGACGATCTTCCTATCTTCCGACTTCATCTCTCGCATGAGGCGGGCAACTCTGGCGACCACCAGACGCTTGGGCTTCTCCGAGGACACCGCCGAACCCATGAACTCGAAAGCCCGCGAGGCGCGATCGCTCCCGAGAGGTACCGCACGGATCCCGTGTATGCCCACCACGATCGGGTCGCCGGCGCGCACCTGTATGAGTGGCACCGTTCGGGCCGTGCCCGCTGCAGCGTCGACCACTATGCCGCAGTCCATCTCCGGCCACTCGACGGGGATCCAGCGACCCTCCAGACGGACGAACGTCTCCAGGTTGGTGGTGGAATAGAAATCCTCCGGGAACACACCGTCGGCGTTGGCGGGCTCGAGGCGAACGTCGCTCTGCTCGACGATCTCCACTCCGTGCTGCTGCAGGTCGCGGAGGATCCGGTCCAGCTGCTCCTCGCCCGGCGCGGTGACACGGAGAAGGGCCGTCGAGTGGTCGTCCTTGTTGCGGCCCATGCGGAACCGCAAAATCCGGTATTCACCGCCTCGCTCGAGAATGTCGTCAAGGACCCGTGGTAGCAGGAGCGAGTCGATGATGTGTCCCTCGAGCCTGATGTCTTCGTATGCACTCATATACAGGGACTCTCGTTC
>JADGPI010000126.1 GCA_017882525.1 Thermoleophilia bacterium | reverse complement strand
TGCGCATACACCCACACTGCGCTGGTCAGCACAGATAGAGCCGGCGAAGCAGATCGTCTTGTCCGAGTTCGGCAAGCGCACCACGGAACACAACGTTTCCGTTTTGAAGAACCAAGCAGCGATGGGAAATGGACGATGCCAGTACCGCATTCTGCTCGACCATGACTAGCGTAAGTCCCTCTTTATTGAGTTGAGACAGGGCCGCGAAGATGTCTTCGGCAACGAGTGGCGCCAACCCCATCGACGGTTCATCGCAAAGCAGTAATCTCGGGCGAGCCATGAGAGCGCGGCCGATCGAGACCATCTGCTGCTCCCCGCCTGAGAGCGTGCCCGCAGTCTGACGCCGTCGTTCAGCCAAGACCGGAAAGAGGGTGTAAATAAGGTCATAGTCCCTTCCGAGCTCGTTCTTCTTGCGACGGGGAGGAGCGGCAACCAGAAGATTGTCCTGCACGCTGAGGTCCGGAAAGACGTGCCTTCCCTCAGGAACCAGGCAGATGCCTTCCGCGGCCAACCTATCGCTCGGAAGTCCGGTAATCCGCTTCCCGTCAAAGGAGACATCGCCATTGCTCGGCCGAAGGACACCCGCGATCGTGGCGAGAAGGGTGCTCTTGCCGGCGCCATTGGCACCGAGAACGGTCAGCATTTCGCCTCGAGGCACCTGAAATGAAACGTCATGCAACACTTGGCCGGCACCATAGGACACACACAGCCCTTCGACCGAGAGCAACGGGGCACCCGCATCCGGACGGCCGGCACTACCGACGATCGGCTCCGGACGAGCCTGGCCGACCTCCACGCGCCCCGCTCCGAGGTATGCCTCGACGCACGCGGGATCCCGCTGCACCTCTTCAGGCCGGCCGCTTGCGATCAGCTTCCCGTGATCGAGCACCCACACCCTGTCCGAGATACCCATGACGAGCTCCATGTTGTGCTCCACGAGCAAAACAGTGATGCCCGACTTTCGTATCCGCCCGATGCGGTCAATGAGATAGGCCCGCTCCCCAGCGTGCATACCGACAGAGGGCTCGTCCAGGAGTAGCAGGCGGGGCTTCGTGGCCAACGCTCGCGCAATCTCCACGAGCCTTTGCCTCCCATAGGGGAGAGAGGCGGCCGGTAGGTTCGCTTGTTCCTCCAGCCCCACAAGGCGGATCACCTCCATCGCGGCTTCACGTGAAACCGCTTCTTCTTTCTTTGGACCCGGCAGCCCCAGGCCGGCGCCAAAGAAACCGGCGCGTTCATGACGGTGCCGGCCGACCATGACATTCTCCAAAACGGTCATGTTCACGAAGATGCGTAGGTTCTGGAAAGTCCGGGCCATGCCCAGACGAGCTGCATCGGCGACACTGAGTTTGGTTACTTCTATGCCGTCAAGGACAACGCTTCCCGCCGCGGCCTTCTGCACGCGAGTGATGACGTTGAACAGCGTCGTCTTTCCCGCCCCGTTCGGCCCGATGACCGCGACGATCTCTCCCTCGCGCACACTGAGAGAGACCTTGTCCACCGCCACCAGCCCGCCGAAATTGACGGTTATACCGTCGACCTTCAGTAGTTCTCGTCTGTCGGCTGACTCGGCTGCTGCAACAGCAGGCCGCTCCCGGGGCACGTCAAGCTCGATAGGGCTACCGGATTCATCGATCTGATGGGCCTCCGCAAATCCCTGGCCTCCAGAGGCAAGCTTGCGGATCGGGCCGGAACTGGGCAGCAGTCGCATACGTAGCTGGATCGCTCGTTTCCCTTGTAGAACACCGAGGAGGCCGGCGGGGAGAAACAGGAGAAGCAGAATCAGCACGACCGAATAGATGAGGCCGGAATACTGCAGTGTCGACGCGAAGGCGTTGGAGAGCCAGGTCATCAAGACCGCGCCGACCACGCAGCCCCAAAGGCTCCCGCCCCCACCGACAAGCAGCATGATCATGGGAAGGAGAGCCGCGCTGAACGTGAAGCTGGATGGGCTGATGGCCCCAATGGTGAGGACGAGCAGTCCGCCTGCGATCCCGCAAATGATGGCGCTCACAACAAAGGCGAGCAGCTTCCAATTGGGCGTCCGGACGCCGAGTGAAGATGCGCCTATCTCGCTCACTGCGAGCGATCGCAGGGCTCGTCCCGGGCGGCCTCTGAGCGCCCCTCGCAGGAAGAAGAGTATGAGCAGAGCTACTACCCAGATCAAGTAATACTGGCTGCGAAGACTGGAGAAAGACAAGCCGAAGATACTGAGCGAAGGAATGCCGCCAAGCCCGTTTTGGCCACCGGTCAGTCCCCTCGCTTGGTTCGTCAGGACCAAGAAGATCTGCCCCAAACCGATGGTGGCAAGCCCGAGGTAGAAGTACTTCAGCTTCAGGACCGGCCTTCCCACTATCAAAGCCACTGCGCCGGCGGCCGCGGCGCCCGCGACCCAAGCAACAAAGGTAGGGACATGAGCTTTCAGAGCAAGGAGGCCGGTCGCGTAAGCGCCGATTCCGTAGAACGCTGCGTGTCCGAACGAGAACTGCCCCGCCTGACCGAGAATCAAACAGACGGCCAGGGTGAGGATCGCATAGAGGCCAGCCGAAGTCATGACGCTCCTCACAAGGCCGCTCGAGGAAACGAAAGGCAGGATGAGGATGACGACGACGAAAAGTGCCTTGGCGCCCAACACGGATTGCTTCGCGAAGAATGCCCGTCCTCGCGCAGCGCGGTCCGCTGATTTCTCTTGATACTCGGGTTCCATCATGACCGGTCCTCCATCAGCGGAGTTCTCAACAGACCTTGGGGACGGACGTAGAGGACCAGAAGAAGCACCACGAAGGAGACTGCGTCCCTGTATCCGCTAGGAAGGAAGCCGATTGAGATGGCCTCGATGATCCCTATGGCGAACCCCCCGACTACGGCACCACCGGTGCTGCCCCAGCCACCGAAAATGGCAGCGACGAATCCCTTGAGCGAATAGAGGCCTCCGGTAGCGAAGCTCACAGGCGTGAGAGACCCGATGGCCAATCCTCCTATCCCCCCAATCGCAGCACTTATGGCAAACGCCAAGAAGACCATCTTTTGGGGGGAGATCCCGACCAGACTGGCGGCGAACGGACTGCTGGCCGTCGCCCGCATACGTTTCCCCACTCGCGTCCGGTTGTTCAGCAGGTACAAGGCGGTGACAACGAGCGCCGTCAAGCCCACGACCCATAGAACCTGCGGGCTTATCGCG
>JADGPI010000125.1 GCA_017882525.1 Thermoleophilia bacterium | reverse complement strand
CCGTCGCGCGGATCGGCATGTCGTACCGGAACGCCTGGGGGTATCTGCGCGACCTGGAGAAGGCGGCGGGGTTCAAGCTGCTGGAGCGCCGGCCCGGCGGCGGGCCGAAAGGCGGCATGCAGCTCACGCAAGACGGGCGGGACTTCCTGGCGAAGTACTGGCGGTTCAGAAAACACGTGGATACGGTGGTGGAGCGGCAGTTCGCCCGGATCTTTTCGAAGAAGTGAATCCTTACGAAGGAGTCGCTCATGTCTGACTACTTGCAGGACATGGTCACCCGGGCGCGAGCCGCCCAGGCTGCGGTTGAGGACTGGACCCAGGAGCAAGTCGACGAGATGATCGCGGCAGTGGGCTGGGCAGTCTACCGGCGCGAGCACGCCGAGGCGTGTGCCCGCTTGGCGGTCGAAGAGACCGCCATGGGGATCTACGAACATAAGCTCCTCAAACATCAGAAGAAGACGCTGGGCACGCTACGCGACCTGCACGGGGTGCGGAGCGTCGGCATCATCGAAGAAGACGAGGTTCGCGGGCTGATCAAGTTCGCCAAGCCGGTCGGCGTCGTCGGGGCACTCACCCCCGTCACTAACTGCTCGTCGACGATCTGCTGCAACGGCCTGTCCATCCTGAAGGGACGAAACGCGGTCATTTTTGCGCCTCATCCGTCCGCCAAGCGGACCGCTGAGCTGACCTGCGGCTATATGCGCGCTGCTCTGCGCACGGTGGGCGCGCCCGAGGCGCTGGTGCAGAACGTCGCCGAGCCCACCATCGAAGGCACCAAGGCGCTGATGCAGCTTGTGGATGTGGTGGTCGCGACCGGCGGAGCCGCCATGGTCAAGTCGGCCTATTCCAGCGGAACCCCCTCCTTCGGGGTGGGGGCCGGTAATTCGGTGGGCATCGTCGACGAGACGGCGGATCCGGCGGACGCGGCCCGCAAGATTGCCGCCAGCAAGACCTTCGACAACGCCACCTCCTGCTCCAGCGAGAATTCCGTCGTGGTTCACGAAGCCATCTTCGGACGCATGATGGAGTCGCTCGCAGCGGAGGGCGGCTACCTGTGCAGCAAGAAGGAAAAGGAGAAACTCCAGCGCTTCATGTGGCCGGACGGGGTGCACCTCAACAGGCACGTCCCCGGTCAGCCGGCCACCACGATCGCGGCGGGAGCCGGGCTCACCGTGCCCCAGCGCACCACCTTTCTGATGGTGATGGGTGAGACGATCGGGGCTGCGGATCCCTTCTCGGGCGAGAAGCTGTCCCCGGTGCTGACCGTCTGGATGTATCAGGAGTTTGCCAAGGCGATCGAGTACGTGCAGCGACTCACTGCCTATAGCGGGCGGGGTCACTCCTGCAGCATTCACACCACCCGCGACGACCGCATCCGCGAATTGGGTCGGAAGGCCCGCGTCAGCCGGATCATGGTGCGTCAATCGCAGTGTTACGGCAACAGCGGCGACTACATCAACGGGATGCCCTTCTCGCTGACCCTGGGCTGTGGGACGTGGGGTGGCAACACCGCCAGCGAGAACATCACCTGGAAGCATTTCATCAACACCACGTGGGTCGCCAAGCCCATCGAGCCGGTGCTCCCCGACGAAGAGGTGATCTTTGGAGATCACTGGCGCAAGCATGGGAAATAGCCAGGCGGAGTACGCGCGTGGCGTCGATCTCAGGCGGAGGGACATGGATGCGGCGATCGCGCACCGTTGCTGATATATCTGGATGAGAGTGGTTGAAAAACTGGAACAGTTGTAATATGCTCTGTGTAACATAAGCCGCGTCTGACTGGGTAGTCTTCTTGCTGCGCTTAAGCTTGTAGGATTCGGTGAAACGCTCGCGCGCCTCCCGCTGCGGAAAAAGAAAACGTCGCCCCCGGTTACGTAAGCTCGGCTTTGCAGTAATTCGCAATGTCGAGCCTTACGTTTTTCAGAGGACGGGAGCAAGCAGTGCGGCATCGCGGGAGAGCTGGGCAACCTAAGGAGGGTAAGATGCAACAGTTGCTGAGCAGGCTTTCGAGGCGGGGGCTCCTGTGGGGTCTGGCGTTTATCCTGGCGGGTGCGGGTCTGCTCGCGACCGTGTCGGCGCAGGCCGGGCAGGCGGTCATCCTGTCCACCACCACTAGCACACAGGACTCGGGGCTTCTGGATGTCCTGGTGCCCCTGTTCGAGAAGAAGACGGGCTACACGGTCAAGACCATCTCGGTCGGAACGGGGCAGGCGCTGGCGCTGAGCGCCAAGGGCGAAGCGGATGTCTGTCTGGTCCATGCGCCGGACTCCGAGAAGAAGTATGTGGCCGACGGCCTGCTGGTCAATCGCCGGCTGGTGATGCACAATGATTTCCTGATGGTCGGGCCCGCCGGGGATCCTGCGAAGATCCAGGGGATGGCCGGTGCGGTGGAGGCGATGCGGCGGCTTGCCGAAACCAAGGCGATCTTCGTCTCGCGCGGCGACAACTCGGGGACCCACCAGTTAGAGAAGAAGCTCTGGCAGGAGGCGAAGGTCGAGCCCGCCGGCGCCTGGTACCTGCAAGCGGGGCAAGGGATGGGGGCGACCCTGGGGATCGCCTCGGAAAAGCAGGGCTACACGGTGACGGACCGCGCGACGTTCCTCGCCTTCAAGAAGCGCGTGCAGTTGGTCCCGCTGGTAGAGCGGGACCGGATCCTGCTGAACATCTACTCGGTCCTCGAGCCGAACCCGGCCAAGTTCCCGCGGCTCAACGCGGCCGGCGGGAAGGCCTTCGCCGACTTCATGATATCGAAGGAGACCCAGGAGATCATCCGAACCTACGGGGTGGACAAGTTCGGGGAGCCGCTCTTCTTCCCGGATGCGGGCAAGCGAGAAGAGAATCTATAGTCGGGGGCTGAGCGCGCTTGAATGACCAAGTCCCAATGACAAAGTGGTACCTATTCAGCCAATGCCATGGATTGGAAGCTGGCCACACACTCGCCGGGGCCACCAGGGTCTCCCTCCGACGCCTAACCCTCGTCGAAGCCGGCTCCCTCTTACCCCGGGTCGGTCCGCTCGGGGAGCGGACCTCCGTGCCGGGGACGAGGTCGCCCGCGAGAGCGGTGCTCCGGGAGACCCTGGTGGCCCCTGGTGTCGTTTGAGCATTGGGACTTGGTCATTGGTCATTCGTGTGGGGTGCGACGTACGATGGATCTGATCTGGCAAGGGATTAAGGAAGCCATCCGGCTGATTCTCTCGGGAGACCCGGGGGTCCTGCAGATCACCTGGCTCTCGCTGCAGGTCTCCGGGAGCGCGACGCTCCTCAGCCTGCTCGTGGGGATTCCCGCCGGTGTCGGGCTGGCCCTCGCCAAATTCCCGGGCAGGGGCCTATTGATCGCGCTGGTGAATACGGGGATGGGGCTCCCACCCGTGGTCGTGGGGCTCTTTGTCACTATCTTTCTGTGGCGGAGCGGCCCGCTCGGCCCTCTCGGGCTCCTCTATACCCCCACGGCCATCGTCATCGCGCAGTTCGTGATTGCGGCTCCGATCGTAGTCGGCCTGACGGTCGCCGCCATGCAGCAGCTTAATCCGAAGCTGCGTCTGCAGCTTCTGGCGTTGGGCGCGTCCCGCTGGCAGCTCCTCTGGCTGCTGATGCGGGAGGCGCGGTTGCCGCTCCTGGCCGCCGTCATGGCGGGGTTCGGG
>JADGPI010000124.1 GCA_017882525.1 Thermoleophilia bacterium | reverse complement strand
GTGAATTCGACGACTGGGAAGATGGCGAACCGGCCGGCCGTAGTCCGCTTGCGCCGTTCGGTAGCGATATCGGCTCTTCTCGGGCCGTGATCGACGGAGCCGCCGCGTTCGCCGACATCTACGGGCATCCAACGTCCGAGTCGGGTCGGCGCACCGGGAGCTTTTCTGGATCGGCCACCTCCATGGATCCGGCGACGGCACGGCAGGGGGCTCGGGCCGGCATGATCGGCGGGGCAGCGGCCGGTGGTGAAGCAGGGGTGGGCGGCATGGCGGCCGTCGTTGCGGCCGTTGCCGCGGGGAATGCCGCGAACGCAGGGGTGGCGCTGGTGTCTGCCGGCCAGATGGTGGGTCGCGCGGGCGTCGCAGCTGTGGCCTCGGGTGAAGAGAGCGCCGGCTCAACGATGGACCCACGTCAGGAGACGCTCCCCGGGATGGCGCCTCCTGCTCGGAAGAGCGCGACATATGAGAGTCACGAGTATGTGCTCCCAGAAGCGGACCTGCTGCGCAAGAGCGCTCCGCTCCCTGTGGGACAAGGCCGCATGGACCGGGACACTGCCGCGGTATTGCTGCAGGCGCTGGCCCAATTCGGCGTAGAGGCGCGGGTTCTAGGCATGGTCGTGGGTCCGCGCGTGACCCGGTATGAGTTGCAGCTTGCTCCGGGGACAAAAGTGTCCAAGGTCTCGAACCTGAAGGACGACCTCGCGTACGCTCTGGCATCCACCGAGATCAGGATCCTGGCGCCGATCCCCGGCAAATCAGCCGTGGGTGTGGAAGTTCCGAACCAGCGCCCCGATTTTGTCACCCTTGGCGACATCTACCGGGATTTCCCCAAATCCGCGGGGCCGCTCATGGTGTGGCTGGGTAAGGACATCTCCGGCAAGGCCGTCTATACGGACCTCACCAGGCTGCCGCATCTGCTTATCGCCGGCACGACCGGCTCCGGCAAGAGTGGTTGCATCAACTGTCTCGTGTCCTCTGTGCTGCTCCGCTCTACCCCCGAGCAGGTGCGTTTCATCATGATCGACCCCAAAAAGGTGGAGCTGTCACACTACGACCGCATACCGCACCTGTTGGTGCCGGTGGTCACCAACATGAAGGACGCTGCCGGCGTTCTCCACAACGTGGCGAAGGAGATGGAGGACCGGTACGAGCTCATGGAGCTCGAGCACGCCCGCAATCTGGCGGAGATGAACAAGAGCCGAGCCCGTCGCGGCGAGCGCCCGCTGCCGTATATCCTCATCGTCATCGACGAACTGGCAGATCTGATGATGGTCTCGCCGCAGGAAGTGGAAGACTACGTTATCCGTCTGGCGCAGAAATCCCGGGCCGTAGGTATTCACCTGGTCGTGGCCACCCAGCGTCCCTCGGCCGATGTCATCACCGGGATGATCAAGGCCAACATCCCCTCGCGGATCGCCTTTGCCGTCTCGAGTCAGACGGATTCGCGGGTCATCCTGGACGTGAACGGGGCGGAAACGCTACTGGGGATGGGAGACATGCTCTTCAAGCCGCTCGGCTCCAGCCATCTGCAGCGCGTCCAAGGAGCATATATCACGGAGGAGGAGATCGCTGTTCTGGTGGGCCACTGGCGCCACCAGGGCGACCCGGAGTTCCGGGAAGAACTGCTTCGCCGTCCTGCGGAGGTCAAGAAGGAGGAAGAGGGTCTTTTCGATCCTGACTCTGACGACCTGCTGGTCGACGCAGCTCAACTGGTGCTGGAGACCGGAAGCGCATCGGTTTCCATGCTGCAGCGGCGGCTGCGAGTCGGATACACGCGGGCGGGGCGGCTCATCGACATGCTGGAGAGGCGAGGGATCGTGGGGCCTTGGGAAGGCAGCAAGCCGCGTCAGGTCCTGGTGGAGCCGGAGGAATTCGAGCACCTCTTGAACAGCCTGCACGCCGAGGAATATCCGGGGGATGGACCTGACTGTGACTGATCTGTGCGTGCCCTCCATCAGCCCGGCTGAAGTGGTGGGGGGCGGGTTCCAGGTTGTCGACGTGCGTTCTTCCGTCGAATTCGCCGAGGGCCACGTTCCCGGAGCCGTGAACATACCCCTTCTCGATGACGATCAGAGGGCTGCGGTAGGCACGGTGTACAAAGAGGAGGGAGCCTCGCCGGCGCGCATGACGGCCATGGAGTTGGTGAGCCCCGGTCTCGCGGGCTATCTGCACGCCCTATCGGATCTCGCTCGCAGTCAACCCAAGGGGCGCCGTTTGGCGATAATGTGCTGGCGTGGCGGCGAGCGGAGCCGAAACGTGGTCCTCTTGCTGGCGCTGATCGGCCTGCATGTGGTGATGGTGACCGGTGGGTATCGCGGGTACCGGCGTGAAGTCCTCGCCGAACTGGAGAAGTGGTCGCCGGGGGTACCGGTTGTCACGTTGTACGGCCACACCGGGGCCGGGAAGAGCGCGCTGCTGCGGAGTTTGGCGGATATCGCGCCCGGTCTGCGGAGCCTGCGTCCATGGCCGCTCGACCTGGAGCGGCTTGCGCTTCACCGTGGCTCGCTCCTGGGTGGGCTGAACCAGCCAGGGGAACGTCGGCAGAAGGATTTTGACGCCTTGCTTTGGGAAGAGCTTCGCAGGCCCGGCGGCGACTACCTTGTGCTGGAGTGCGAGGGAGGCAAGATCGGGCGCATCTATCTGGCCGGGAAGGTCGCGGAAGCGGTGCGGAGCGGCATCCCCGTGCAAGTGACCGCGAGCATAGAGGCGCGCACCACGCGAATCATGGAAGAGTATTCTCCCGGTACGTGGGGCGAGGATGACCGTCGCCGCTTTCGGCGGAGTCTCGAGCTCATTGCCACGCGATTGCCACGCGAGAGCTACCTTTCCTTGGAAAGGGCATTTGATGATGGTAGATTCTCCGAGGTCGTACAGCGGCTTTTGGTGGAGTATTACGACCCCATGTACCATCGGTCTTGCGTGGAGGGCAGGGAGTTCGTCCTCGAGTTCGAGACCACCACGGACCCGGTCGCCGATGCGCGACGTTTTGTGAAGCAGATCGCACGCCATATGCGAGAGGTAGACCTCAGTTCCCATGATTGAAATCGGCAACAGCTTGCGTGAAGCCCGGATCCGCAGGGGCCTCAACATCAAAGACGTCGAAGGCCTGACCAAGATCCGTGGCAAGTACTTGGAGGCTCTGGAGACCGACGATTTCGAAGTCTTGCCCGGGCCCGTGTATGTCAAGGGTTTCCTCCGTTCGTACGCGACCTTCCTAAAGCTCGATGCGGACGCGCTTGTTGCCGAGTACCGCTCCATGCGTCAGTCCGAGCGCGACGACCTACCGGCGGTCAGCAGGGAGGCCATGCAGCCTCTTCGGTCGCGGTCGCGGCCTCGGCCTCGCGCGGGGTCTGCGCCTTTGGCCCGGCCCGGCGGCGACAAGAGAGGTACCAGCCGCCCCCGGCGCAGCCCTCGTGGCTACGCTCTTGTGGCTTTTCTCGCGGTGGTCATCGTTGTGGTTCTCGCGGTTTTCGGCAGTCACTGGCGCGGGAACAGCAAAGCGGAGATCGACGCGAGCAGCCTGACGAGTACCACCACCAGCTCGACTACCACCAGCCTCGTCGCACCGGCGGGAGGGGCCGCAAGCTCATCCACGTCGACGTCGGCCTCGGGCTCGACTCAGCAAACCAAGCAGACGCAGCAGACGTCTGCGGGGTCCACGTTGCCGGGAGGCAATGTCTTGCTTGTGATCAAAGTCAATAAGGACAGCTGCTGGCTCGTAGTCCACGAGAACAGCAGCACGGGTGCCGAACTGTACGCTGGGACGCTTTCGGCCGGCGGGCAACATACTTTTGATTCTGCGCAGGCCTACTGGATGAGCTTGGGGGCTCCGGAAGTGCTGACCGTGACGATAAACGGCAAAGCGAGCCCGGTGCAGGGCTCCTATGGTTCCTTCCTGGTCACAGAGACGGGTATAGAGCGTATAGAGCCCACCACCTAACATGCCGAACCACCCGGCGCCTATCCCTGGGGTCTGCGTCCTCACCCTGGGTTGTCCGAAGAACGAAGCAGACAGTCACACCATGGCGCGACAGCTGAGTGCGGCAGGTGTGCATGTAGTCGAGGAGCCCGAAACCGCGGGCTGTATCGTGGTCAACACCTGTGGCTTCATAAAGGACGCGAAGGAAGAATCTATTGCTGCGATCCTTGATGCCTGCGCTTCCTATCCGGACAAGGAAGTGTTTGTCATGGGATGCCTCGTCGAGCGCTATCGCGCCGAGTTGGAGGAGGGCATACCCGAGGTGGACGGGTGGTTCGGGGTAACCGACACCGAGAAGCTGATAGCTCTACTGACGTGCCGGGTGACGCCCGGTTCGAGTATCGGCCGGCAAGACGACGCGACCGGCTGTCTGTCGCTGGGCAGCCCTTACGCCTATCTCAAGATCTCGGATGGCTGCGACGAGGGTTGCACTTTTTGTGCGATTCCCGGCATCAAGGGCGCGTACTGCGTGCTGGATCCGTCCTCGATCCTCCGCGAGGCTGGGGCGTGTATGAATGAAGGGGCTCGGGAATTGGTGTTGGTGGGGCAAGACACCGCTATCTGGAAGAACGGTGCCATGGGCTTGACCGACCTGGTGGACGTACTGGCGCAGGACGAGAGGTTGCGGTGGATCCGTCTCATGTACTTGCAGCCCGAGCACGTCACCGACGCCCTGCTGAGCCACATGGCGCGCTCGCCCAAGCTGTGCCGGTACCTCGATATCCCTTTCCAGCACGCGAACCGTGAAGTACTGCGGAGAATGGGACGGAGCGGGGATGGAAGCACGTACCTAGGGTTGCTTGCCCACGCCCGCAGGCTCATGCCCGATGTGTCCGTTCGCTCCACGTTCATCGTCGGTTTTCCCGGCGAGACCGAGGAGCAATTCGAAGAGCTTATGGAGTTCGCCGGCGAGGCCGCGTTTGACCATGCTGGGGCGTTCATATACAGTCCGGAGGAGGGCACTTCGGCTTCTCGGTTGCGACCCCGTGTGCCGAGGCGCGTCGCCTTGGATCGTCTGAATCGTTTGAATGCCGTTCTGGTTGCGCGAGCCGAGAGTGAGCACGTGCGAGCGGCGGACTCCATTTTGACGGTCATGGTCGACACGCTGGAAGTTGAAGACTACGGCGGGGAGGTCTCGGCCATCGCGCGGACCGCGGGCCAGGCTCCCGACGTAGATGGAGTGACCTACATAGAGGGAGGGATCCCCCGAGGGCTGGCCCCGGGTGATCTCGTGGATGTGCTGATCGTCGGTGCAGTAGGGTTCGACTTGGTGGGGAGACTGGCGAGTGCCTAACCTTCCGAATTCCATAAGCTTCTTCCGGGTCGTGCTGGTGCCCGTTTTGATGGTGTTTCTCCTCGCTGGGATCCCCTCGGGAGATATCTTCGCGTTCGCGACTTTGGCTGTGGCCGCCCTGAGCGACACGCTCGATGGGACGCTCGCCCGGCGCAGGCGGCAAGTCACCGTGATGGGCGCTTTCCTGGACCCCCTGGCAGACAAGCTGCTGGTCTCCGGTGCGCTCATCTCGCTGGTGCAACTCGACAGACTGTCCGCTTGGGTTGCTACAGTGATCATAGCCCGCGAGTTTGCAGTGTCCGGTCTGCGGATGATCGCCTCGGTCCAGAATGTGGTGATTCCGGCCAGCCGTTGGGGCAAGGCCAAGACGCTCAGTCAGTTGCTGGCGATAGCGGTGCTGATCCTGGAGCCGAGGTGGATCAAGCCCACGTGGCAGCTGTTCGGTCATCGAGTCTCGTGGTATCTGGTGGGGCTTGCGTTGATCTTGACAGTGGTGAGCGGCATCGACTACTTCGTCAAGGCACGCTTGCGCCTGAAGGGGACGCCTCCGGTCAGTCTACAGGGCGATGCGCCCATCGATCTGCAGGGAACGGAAGGCGGCGGCAAGCCTAGCGCACGGCGAGGTCTCGGAAAGGAATAGGCCGGATGGGGGAGCACCCTGGCGGGGATGCGGCAGAGGGTGGCAGGCAGCGTCTTTTCATAGGGGTTCCTCTGCCCGAGGACTTGTTGGACCTTGTGCGGAGAGCTCAGCACTCCTTGCCACCGTCGACCGGGTTGAGGCTCGTGCGTCCCGACCAGCTGCATGTGACGCTGGCGTTCATTGGAGAAGTGGATGGGGCGAAGGCTGAGGCGGCCCGGGCGGTGGTGGAGACTCTACCGGCAGGGCTGGGAGGGACCGCCGACGTCACCGGCTTTCTGATGCTCCCGTCGGCTCGCAGAGCCCGTGTGGTCGCGTTGGAGTTGACGGATCGCGAGCGGGTCTTTGCTGGGCTATTCGAGCGAGCGATGGGAGGCTTGGAGGCTGCCGCGGTCATGGTGCGGGAGGGGCGGCCCTTCAGACCGCATCTCACCATCGCGCGGCTCAAAGTGCCCGGGCCCGTGCAACCAAGGGCCGAGAGCGGACGCGCACCGTATGCGGTAGAGTCAGTGTGTCTCTACAAGAGTGAGCTCAAGCGAGAGGGTGCGCGCTATATTGTGCTGGCGCGCGCGACTTTCGATCGAAAAAGCGGAACAACGGTTTAGGAGGAATGGTGGAAAAGGACAAGGCCCTGGAGATGGCCGTTTTGCAGATCGAGCGCCAGTACGGGAAAGGCTCCATCATGCGGCTTGGGGACGAGTCGGCGGCATTGCGGGTCCCTGCTATCTCCACGGGGTCGTTGGGCTTAGACCTGGCGACTGGAGTGGGGGGCGTTCCCCGCGGCCGGGTGGTTGAGATCTTCGGCCCCGAGTCCAGCGGTAAGACGACGCTGGCTCTCCACATCATTGCTGAGGCTCAAAAGGCTGGAGGCAAGGCGGCGTTCATTGACGCCGAGCACGCCATGGATTCGTCATATTCGCGCCGGATCGGCGTAAACATCGACGAGCTTCTCGTGTCTCAACCCGACAACGGCGAGCAGGCGCTTGAGATAACCGAACTGCTCATCCGGAGCGGCGCTCTCGACGTGATCGTTGTCGACTCCGTGGCGGCGCTGACTCCTCGAGCAGAGCTTGAAGGAGATATGGGGGACTCTCACGTTGGGCTTCAGGCCCGGTTGATGAGCCAGGCGTTGCGCAAGTTGACGGGCACCATAAGCAAGACCCAGACCACCTGCATCTTCATCAACCAGCTGCGCGAGAAGGTGGGAGTCATGTTCGGGAATCCCGAAGTGACTCCTGGCGGCCGTGCTCTCAAGTTCTACGCCTCGGTTCGATTGGATATCCGGCGGATCGAGACCCTCAAGGAGGGCACCGATGCGGTGGGTAATCGGGTCCGTGTCAGGGTGGTCAAGAATAAAGTCGCGCCCCCTTTCAAGGACGCGGAGTTCGACATCATGTATGGCGCCGGCATCTCGGCGGAGGGCGACATCCTGGACCTGGCCGTCAACAACAAGATCGTGCAGAAGAGCGGAGCGTGGTTCTCGTATGGCGACCAGCGTCTCGGGCAGGGGCGTGAGAACGTGCGGCAGTTCCTTCGCGACAACCCCGAGTTGCTGGCGCAGTTCCGCAAGGAGATCATTGAAGTCCTCGACCCTGAGTGGAGGAACGTAGGGATGCCTACGCCTGAAGTCGCCACTTCTCCGGCAGTGGAACCGGCTGCTCCGGCAGTGCGGGCAGCTTCGGCCGGCGCCATGGGCGCGGCTGCGGGCGACCTTGAGGGTCGGCCGGCCGGGAAATAGCCTATCGGCACGGGCACGGGGCGTGGCCCCGGTCGGATCTACTAGGAGATGATTTGCGAAAGCCGTCTGTGAAGAGGGCCGTTCCGCTCGAGGGTCTCGTGACCTCGCTTGTACCGCGCAACCGAAGACCGGACCGGCTTGCGGTGTATATCGACGGCTCTTATGCGCTGGAGGTGGATGCGGGGCTCGCGGGAAGTGCGGGACTCCGCGTCGGTGAGGTGCTGAGCGCCGAGGCCCGGCAGCGCCTGGTCGAAAGCGATGTGCCTTATCTTGCCCGAGCAAGAGCCCTTGGCCTGCTGGCTTTGCGCGACCGCTCATCCGATGAACTGAGGACACGACTCCGTGTCACAGGGTTCGAGCCGCCAGTCGTCGAGGAAGTAGTTCTCTGGCTCAAGGATCTGGGGTACCTGGACGACCAGCGCTTCGCGGAGAGTTATGCGCTTGAGAAGTTGCGGTCGGGTTGGGGGGAGCGCCGTGTGCGCCAGGAACTGCTCAGGAAGGGGGTAGACCGAGCGCTTGTGGACCACGCTCTTGCCTCCCACAGCGCCGACGAGGAGTCCGCCCAGGAGCGTTCGGAAGCGTTGCGGCAGCTCGTGCGACGGCGATTCGGGGCAGGGTTCAAAACCGATCCAGAGGGCGCCGAACGGCGTTTGACGGGGTTTCTGGCTCGACGGGGGTATGACTGGGACAGCATAGGGCAGATGGTCAGAATGCTGCGCTCTGAAGCCGAGGAGACCGCTTAGCGCACCTCCGTTTCCTTGACACTTTCCGCCGAGGAACGTAAACTTTCCGCCAGTGTGATGATCGGTCGGCGACGGTTGCGCGACCTTGCTTTTTTGGCTATAGATGACGTTGCAAGTCCGCGATCCTGTGTGATGGTGCGACAGCCGAAGACGTAGTGGAGGGGGACATAGCTGCCCAGGGAGCCCGAGCACGGGGATGCTGACCGGGGCTACGGGGTGGTTCAACCCTTGTTAAGGGCGAGAAGCGTATTCAGCCAGTCTTCGGCCGAGCTTAAGCTCGGCCATTTGTCGTTACCACCGCTCATATGGTCGTCATCGCACTTGGCATGAAGAAGGCCGCGGTGACGCGAACGAGTGGAGTGGTGAGCATATGAATGGCTTGTCGATAATTGTGGTCCTGGTAGTGGCTGTTATCTGCGCGGGCGCGGGGTATTTCGCCAGGAAATACGTGGGAGAAGCCAAGATCGCATCGGCCGAGCAGGCGGCTTCCAAAGTTTTGCAGGAAGCCGAACGACAATCTGAGGCGATCAAGCGCGAGGCGCGGGTCGAGGTCAAGGACGAGCTGCATCAGCTCAGGGTTACCGCCGAGAATGAGGTGAAGGAGCGCCGGCAGGAGTTGGTCCAGGTGGAGAATCGCCTGCTCCACAAAGAAGAAGCGCTCGACGAGCTGCAGAAAGAGATGGTGCGCCGCGAGCAGTCCGTCACCGACCGGGAGGCCCACTACCGGAAAGTGGTGGAAGAGGCTGAGCTCGCGAGAACAGAACAGCAGCGCGTCTTGGAGGAAATATCCGAGTTGACGAGGGACGCGGCGCGCGACCTTCTGCTGAAGCGCACCGAAGATGAAGTGCGCCATGACATGGCCAAGATGGTCCGCGCTATCGAGGAGGAAGCCCGGCACGAGGGCGAGCGCCGCGCGCGTGACATCCTGTCGACTTGTATACAGCGGTCGGCCGCGGGTCACGTCGCGGATACCACCGTGTCTGTTGTGCCTCTTCCTTCCGACGACATGAAGGGCCGCATCATCGGGCGCGAGGGGCGGAACATCCGGACTCTCGAGAACCTTACCGGCATCGACTTCATCATCGATGACACTCCAGAGGCCGTCGTCCTCTCCGGGTTCGACACCGTCCGTCGCGAGATCGCCCGCCTCACGCTCTCCAAGTTGGTGGCCGATGGGCGTATCCACCCCGCAAAGATCGAAGAGATGTATTCGAAGGCTCGGGAGGACGTCGACCGGGAGATCCAGGAAGCCGGCGAGCAAGCGGTGCTTGACGCGAACGTCCATGGGGTGGCTCCTGAACTCATGAAACTGCTCGGTCGTCTGAAGTTCCGTACGAGCTACGGGCAGAACGTCCTCATGCACTCCCTCGAAGTCGCGCACCTGGCAGGGCTCATGGCCAACGAGCTCGGAGTCAATGCGAAGCTCGCCAAGAGGGCCGGTCTGCTCCACGACATCGGCAAAGCGGTGGACCACGAGGTGGAGGGCTCGCACGCCGCCATCGGTGGCAACCTGGCGCGGCGCTACGGAGAATCCGATCTCGTCGCCCACATCATCGAGTCCCACCATAATGAAGTCGAGCCAAACTCGGTAGAGGCGGTGCTGGTCGCGGCGGGCGACGCGGTGTCGGGTGCGAGGCCGGGAGCCCGGCGCGAGACGCTGGAGACCTACATCAAGCGGCTGGAATCTCTGGAGCGCATAGCCGAGAGTAAAGCCGGGGTCGAGAAGTGCTACGCGATCCAAGCCGGACGGGAGATCCGGGTGTTGGTGAAGCCTGAAGAGGTGGATGACCAGTCGGCCGCGCTTCTCTGCCGGGAGATCGCGAAAGAGATCGAGCAGGAACTGGACTATCCGGGCACCATCCGCGTGACCGTGATCCGCGAGAGCCGAACGGTAGAGTACGCCAAGTAGGGAGCGACCCTCCTGGCGGTTGCACGCATCGGCGGCTCTGGAGGGCCCCGCGTTGAGCCGTAGCCAGCCACAGACGTACTACCTTCGCTCCTTCGGTTGCCAGATGAACGACCACGACGCCGAGCGCATCGCGGGCGTACTCGAGGGCATGGGGATGTGCCGGGTCGCCTCGCCTGAGGAAGGCGATATCCTGGTCTTTAACACGTGCTCCATCCGCGAGAAGGCGGATACTCGGTTGGCTGGGCACCTAAGTCTCGCCGGCCGGCTCAAGAAGGAAGATCCGGGGAAGTTGATCTCCGTCACCGGCTGCCTGGCCCAGAGCCGGCGGGAGGGTTTCTTCGCCGATTTTCCCTTCGTCGATGTCCTCGTTGGGCCGCAGAGCCTTCACGAGCTGCCAGGGCTTCTGGAGGAGCGGCTGGCCTCGGGGCGGCGCTCGAGCGCCTTCGCGGAGACCACGAGCTCTTGGAGCGCCGATTTGCCCCGAGTCCGCGTGGATGGCCCGCTTGCGTGGGTGCAGATTGTGGCCGGGTGCAGCAACTTCTGTTCATACTGCATCGTGCCGCACGTGCGGGGTCCCGAGGCGTCGCGCCCTGCCGAGGCGATCGTCCGCGAGGTCGAAGGCCTCGTAGCCGCGGGAGTGCGGGAAGTCACACTGCTTGGTCAGAACGTGAACGCTTATGGCGCCGAGCCCGGCTACGTCGGCGACATTTCTTTCCCTATGCTTCTCGAAAAAGTATGTTCCGTCCCTGGCGTCGAGCGGGTCCGGTTCATGACCTCTCACCCCAAGGATGTCTCGGCAGACCTTATCCGGATGCTTGCGGAGCCCAACCAGGTCTGCGAGCACCTTCATTTGCCTGTCCAGTCGGGGAGCGACCGCATTCTGTCTGCCATGCGCCGGGGTTACGGGAGGAAGGCCTATCTCGACCTGGTGCGACGGCTGCGGCATGAGGTTCCGACGCTCTCGCTCACCACCGATCTTATCGTCGCCTTCCCAGGAGAGAGCGAAGAAGATTTTGAGGACACGCTCACCCTGGTAGAGGAGTGTGCCTTCGATGCCGCCTATACCTTCATCTACTCCCCGAGACCGGGCACGACGGCTGCCGCCCTGCCTGGGCGATTGCCCGCGGGTCTCGCCGAGGACCGTCTGAAACGACTGGTAGCCGTGGTGCAGGGCCAAGCCCTCGAAGCCAACCAAGCCTTGATCGGACGGCGGATGTCGGTGCTCGTCGAGCGGCCCAGTCGCCAGGATCCCAAGGTCATGATGGGGAGGACGCGCGGCCACAAGCCCGTGAACTTCGCGGGCCACGCTCGTTCCGGCGAGTTGGTTGATGTCGAGGTGCTGGAGGCGACTTCCACGAGCCTTCGCGGCCGCCAAGCGATATGAATGCCCGGGAGCCAGGGGCCGGTTCTTTGGAGGGCGCCGAAGGCGGAGCGGTTCCTGAAGGCTTCGCAGGAGAGGAGACCGGGAACGAGAGGCTCCGGGGCCCTGGCCGCGTCATAGCCCTTTTAGGCCCGACGGGGGTGGGCAAGACCGCGGTGGCCATCTCACTGGCTCGGCGTCTGGGTGTGCAGATCATCTCATGCGACTCCATGCAGCTGTATCGAGGGCTACGG